>CAKQJJ010000024.1 GCA_934247335.1 uncultured Clostridia bacterium
CGTAAGCCCGCCTATCCAGAAGGCGTTGGCAAGCGATTTTACGGCGCTTGTGGACGGCGTAATCCTATTTACGAAACGGGCATAGTTTTTGTTTCTCTGTTCGGTATCGGTTTTACCGCTGTTCATTCGTTTTTACCTCTTTTACGTATAATTCGCGATCGGGCTTGGTGACGAAAATATTAAGTTCTTCCGCCTTTCGCTTTCTTTGCGTTGTCATACGGTAATTATGCCGCAAAATTTTCTTTTTATGCGTAAAATCAGTTGAATCCCGCTTTGATTTTATCGATAATTTTGGTTTCCAGCCTTGACACCTGAACTTGCGAAACGTTTAATTCCTTTGCTATTTCGCTTTGCGTAAGGTCGCGGTAGTAGCGCATGATTATCAGTTTGCGTTCGCGCTCGTTGAGTTTTCGTATAGCGTCGCGCACGATTATTTTGTCCAGGTCGTCGTCGCCGTCCATGCTTGCGGGCAGTTTGTCCATAATAGACTGACCGCTTTCGTCTTCGCCTTTATCGTAAATGGAAAGCGGAGCTTTGCCCGAATCCATGGCAAAAACCACTTCCTGAGCTTCCACTCCGAGCGCCGCGGCGATTTCGCTCACTTCCGGACTTTTGTCGTTTTTCCGCACGTAATCTTCGACGAAATATGCTATTTTATAGGACAACGATTTGATAAGCCGTGAAACTTTTATAAGTCCGTCGTCGCGAAGATAGCGTTTGATTTCACCCATAATCATGGGAACGGCGTACGTAGAAAAGCGAACGCCTTTATCCACGGAAAAATTTTCGATGGCTTTCAGCATTCCTATCGAACCCAGCTGGTACAGGTCGTCGTATTCGACGCCTCTGCCCTTAAATCGCTTTACCACGCATTTGATAAGCGGCGAATTTTCGCTTATCAGGCGTTGTTTTGCGTCGTTATCGCCGTTCTGAGCGTCACTTATGAGCTTTTCGGTTGTTTCTCTGTCAAGCAAAATAATTCTCCGTCAGGCAAGTTTTTTGTCCATAAACACGCTTATTCCGCCCTTTTCGTTACCAACGACGTCCAGTTTGTCCATAAACGCTTCCATGACGGTAAAGCCTATACCGGCGCGTTCGCCCGAAGTTGCAGTGGTGTAATACGCTTCTCTTGCCTTTTTTATATCGGGAATACCCACTCCGCCGTCGATTATTCCGATATGTAATTGATTGTCCGACAGCGTTGCTTTTACCACTATTTCGCCTCCGCGATTTTTGTAGGCGTGCACGATGCAGTTGGATATCGCCTCGGACACCGCGGTTTTTATGTCGCCGAGCACCTCGATCGACGGGTCGCACGACGCCGCGAACGCCGCCACGGTGTTGCGGACAAACGCCTCGTTTTCGATTACGGCGTTTACTTTGAGTTCCATATAATTGTCCATATCTCGCTCCTCCTATAATTTGGGCATAAGCTTGTATATTCCGGAAAGCGTCAACACTTTGTCAACGCTTTTTTCGGGCTTGGCGATAAACGCAGGGACGCTTTTCCCCTGTAATTTTTTGTATCTGCCCAAAAGCACGCCTATTCCGGTGCTGTCCATAAATTCAAGACGAGACAGATCGAACACCATTTTGACAAAACGAGCACGCTCGATGATTTCGTCAAGCTGTCGCCGCATTTCCGGCGCCGTTCTGTCGTCCAATTCGCCGGCAAGACTGACGTACATGGTTCCGTCGATTTCGTTTCCGATTATCATTCGCTTTGCCTCCTTTTCGCGTAAATTCTATCACGGAACGGCGGGCGAAAAAAAAGACGTTTGCCGAGATAATGTCGAATAACGTCTTTTTGATTTTATATTGAATTTTACTTTTATACCAAATTGCCTTTTGGCTGATTTTCTTGCTTTTTTCGGTTTTTACCCGAGGCAAATTTCCCAACCGCCGCGGATAAAATTACGCACAAGGCAAAAATTCCCGCCCACACTGCGATTCCCCATCCTTTGAACGGAATAATATCGCCGCTGCCGAGAAAGCTTATCGTAAAAATATACGCCGTCCGCGCAATAGCCGTGGAAAGCGCGAAAAAGCCGAATTTCATATCGGTTACGCCTGCGGACATGCAAATGAGGTCGTCCGGGAAAAAGGGCAAAAACATCATGAGTACGAACGGAATTTTCCCTTTTTTGCCCAAAATCGCGGCGTATTTATCCACTTTTTCGCGATCGAACAGCCAGTACAGCAGCTTTTTACCCAATTTTCTGCCGAGAAAAAAGCAGGTAATCGAACCGACGAAAGTTGCGCTCGCGCTGACGGCAAACGAAATCCACGGTCCGTAAACGTACGTGCCGGCTACGATAAGCACTGCGGCAGGCACCGGTAAAACCACCACCGACAAATAGGTCAGCGCAAAATAGCACAGCAAGCCGAGTTTTCCGGAAGAGAGAATAATCGAGCGCACGACCGAGAGATTTTTCATTTTTTCGAGCAGTCCGTATCTGGCGGCGGGCAGGTACAGCGCAAGCAAAATCGCGGCTGCCGAGAAAAGCAGCAACGACAGGCGAAATCTCGTCTTTTGTTCGGGCTCGAACACAGCTATTCCCGACGAGGACAAAAGGCACGCTCCGTTTAACGCGATTAAAATCAATTCGTCGCCGGCTGTGCTTCTTGCAGAGAGCGCAAAAAGAAAAACCGCAATAAAACACGCCGCGACTGAGCCAAGCGTTTTTATCGTCGAGCCCGTCGCAAAAGACGGTAATTTGCGGTTTTCGGGTGTTTTTCTCACCCTTTTATTATATTCGGGAAACGGAATTTTATTCGGTCAGGCTTGAGTCGGAACGCCGGCAGCCGCAGCTTTTTTAATCTCTCCGCGGGCGACCTCGTCGCAACGATTGTTGTACTCGTTGTCGGCGTGACCTTTTACTTTTATGAAATTTACGGTGTGACATTCGAGCTTTATAAGCAACATTTTCCACAAATCGACGTTTTTGACCTCGCCGTCGGACTTTCGCCACGCGTTTTTCTTCCAGGAATCAAGCCAGCCGTTGTTTATCGCGTTGACGACGTACGCCGAATCGCTGTACAAATCGACTTCGCACGGTTCTTTAAGCTGATCCAAGCCCTGTATTACCGAGAAAAGCTCCATGCGGTTGTTGGTGGTGTACTTATTGTATCCGCTTACCACCTTTTCGCGCTGCTTGTACATGAGTATCGCGCACCATCCGCCCACGCCGGGATTGCCGCTGCACGCGCCGTCGGTGTAAATTACGACCTTTTTCATTTAATCATCTCCGTAAGGCGGGCAAGCTGTTCGTCCGACTGCAATTTCGTACATAATCCGAAGCGGAACGCAGACGCGCTTCCTGTTGCGATTCCGCGGTAAAACGCGTTTTTGACGTTGCCGCTAAGCTCGTATTCGTATAAAAATCCGCCGACAAGCGAATCTCCCGACCCCACGGTATCGACGACTTTGCCGCTCGGCGCCGGCGAGAACACTCTTTCGCCGCTTTCCGAGAGAAGATACGCGCCCTTGCCACCAAGGCTTACGATTACGTTTTTCGCGCCGAGTTCGCGCAGTTTTTCGGCATACAGCTTAATGTCGTCGTCCGATTTTATTTCTGCTCCGAAAAGTTCGCCAAGCTCAACGTTATTGGGCTTTACGAGAAGCGGTTTATATTTCAAAGCGCCGAGCAACAGTTTCCCCGTGGCGTCCACCACAAATTCGGCGCCGCTATCTCTGAGTTCGGACAAAATACGTTCGTAAATATCGGACGGAACGGTTGCGGGAACGTTGCCGGCAAGCACCACGACGTCGCCGCGCTTTGCCTTTCTTAATTTTTCGAGAAGCAGATTTACTTCCTTTTCGCCCGCCACGGCGCCCTGTCCGTTAATTTCGGTTTCGCCGTCCGACTTGACCTTGACGTTGATGCGGCTTATTCCGCTTGCGCATCCGATCATATCGGTATCGACGCCGAGATCTGCAAGCATACCGACGATAGCGTTTCCGGTAAAACCGCCGATAAAGCCGAGCGCAGTCGATTTTACGCCCATGTTATTTAAAACTATCGAAACGTTTACGCCTTTTCCGCCGGGCGCTATACGTTCTGTTTTTGTGCGATTGAGTTTGTTTTTTTCAAAGCCGTCCACTTCGACCGTGTAATCGAGCGACGGACTGAACGTTACGGTATAAATCATCGGAATGCCTCCGTTTGTTTTTTACGGTAAAGATTATAGCACTTCCGGGCGATTTTTGCAATGATTTTCAGGGGCAAGAGGCAATTAGTCGTTTTTATTTGACTAATGCGCATTTTTATGATAGAATTTGTCACGGAGATTTATCGTTATGGACGAAATTATTCACGAAAGCAATCTTATAAACGTTTCGGCGGCTACAGCCAAGGAAAAGAAGAAAAAATCCGGGCATTACGTGCTGTACCTTGCAATGGCTGCCGCGGCTTTTATCTGCCCCGTATGTTTTGCGATATATTTTGCGATTAAGGCAAACGCCGTGGGCATATGGGCGTATGCAGTCACCGCGCTGGTTGCGGCGGGCGTCATGACAGCGATTTTCGTCGTGTTTATCCCCAAGTATAAAAAATGCAGGCTGATAATAAAAAATTTCCGCGCTTCCGGCGGCGAACTTAAAAAAACGTCCTTTATCGACGCTTTCTGCGTGGGCGCGGTAAAAGTTTTATTCACCGTGATGACGGCGCTCCTCGCTTGTTTTATCCCCACTCTCGTTACTAAATGTCAGGGCAAAACCTTCGGCAATTCAATTAAATACGCGTTCGATTGCCTCGGTTCGTTCTGGGGAATGGAAACGGGCGAAAGCGATTTCTTCTCGTTTATAATAGGAATGGGCTTGATGGCGCTTATCTTTGCGCTTATTCTGCTTCTCGTTAAATTCGTGTCTAAACTGTTGAAATAATAAATTTGCGCACTTCTCGCTCCCGACGGCACGTCGAGGGCGATTTCTTTATTTTCTATTACGTAAAAATAAGCCTTGTCGAACGTTCGCTTCCGTCCGCAGTCATATTTTTTGCGACGAGCGCGCGTTTAAGGCGGTTTGCAGCTCCCTTTTCGGACGAAAAAACGGGGACTTTTCCGCCGTAAAACTGTTCTATCATGCTTTTGACGAAATAGTAATGCGTGCAGCCGAGCGCAACCGAGCCGACGTCGTCGTAGCGTTCGAGCGCGGAATACAAAAGCGGTTTGACTTGCTCGATATTCTCGAAATTTTTCTCTATTTCGGACGCCAGCAATCGTTGGGGCGAAACTATTATTTTATCTTTTCCCGCGCGCGAACAGGCGTACATGAAATTTTTCTGCCGAGCCGTTGCGGCGGTACACAAAATCAGCGCTTTTCCGCCCGCGCATTTTTCGGCGGCGAGAGCGATCGGCGGGTAAACGCCTATTACCGGCACTCTTATCTTTTTTCTGAGCACGCTCATTGCCGTTTCGGAAGCGGTGTTGCAGCCCGCGACTATTGCCTTGCAGTGCAGACTTTCCAGTTTTTTCGCCACGGCAAGCGCGCAGGCTTTTATATCGTCGTCGCTTTTGTTTCCGTACGGAGCGTGCGAACGATCGAAAATATAGATAAAACTCTCGTCCGGCAAAAGTTTTTTACATTGGTTGAGAACCGAAAGTCCGCCCACTCCGCTGTCGAATATCCCGATAGGAAAATTATTCATACAAACTGTATATTACGGCAGCGGCAAAAAGGTGAGATTTTATTTTTACAGACTTTGAGAATACTCGTTTATCGCAGAGGAAATTATTTCGGCGCAGTGACCTACCAGAATATCCACGTCCTTCGGAGTGACGACGAAATCTTCTTCGAGTTCGGCTTCTCCGCCGCCTTCGAGCGTTATGGTCGAGGCGAACACCACCATGGGCACGCCTATCGAAATCACTTTTACGCCGAGCGTCTGTTCGTTTAACGGGCGGCGCGCGTTTTTCACGCCGCTGCCGGGAGTTATGCCCGCGTCCGACAGCTGAAACGAAGTGCCTATTCTCCCTACCTTCGCCGCGCAAAGGCTGTCTATCGCAAACACGACGTCGGGCTTGACCACTTCCGCAACTCCTCGTATAACGTCGTAGCTTTCTATCCCGGTAACGCCTACCACCGACGGAGCAAGCGTTCGCATAACCACGTCGCCGCGATCGTTTTCCACCGCCAGTTTGTCGACGGTAAGAGTCCCGAGCGCGTCCGCCGTCAGCAGTCTGTTACCAAGCCCCACTGCAAGCGCGCGCTTTTTTCCTTCGGCAAGCGTTTTTACGGCTTCCGAAAGCGCCCGGCAAAGCCTGGGAAACAAGGCAATATCCCCTTTCGTTACGATATCCGACTCTATCGTGATATAGCGACCCGCGGGCTTTCCCGTTTTTTTCGACAATCGCTCGTCAAGGCGCAGGTCGGTGCGGGCTATTCTCTGGTCGATTTTTTTGGCGTCGGTGCGAACCAGTTCGCGGGCTAAATCGGTTTTTAACATAAAAACTACCCCTTCAAAGATATTTAATTTAATTTTTTCACAAAAACGGCATTTTATTACTTGATTTTCGTAAAAGAATATGGTAAAATATCAAAGTTAAGTTTTATAAGTAACAAAAGGAGAACTAACGTGCCAAACATTAAATCCGCAAAGAAGCGCGTACTCGTAGAAAAAAGAAACGCAGCTCGCAACAAGTCTGAAATGACTGCAGTTAAAACCGCAATCAAAAAGATCAACAACGCAATCGATACCAACAAGATCGAAGAAGCAGAACAGCTCCTTCCCGCACCTAGGTCCGCAATCGACAGCGCGGTTACCAAGGGTATCATGCACAAGAATACCGCAGCTAACAAGAAGTCCGCTATCGCTAAGCGTATTTCCGACATCAAGAGCGGTAAGTTGGTCATCGAAATAAAGAAAGACAACAAGACCATCGCAGCAGAAAAAGCAAGAGCGGCTAAGGAAGCTCGTGAAGCAGAAAGAGCAGCTTTCGCTCAGAAACAGGCAGAAGCCGCTGCAGCTGCAGAACAAGCTAAAAAGGAAGCCGAAGAAAAAGCTAAAGCAGAGAAAAAAGCTGCAAAGAAAACCAAGGCTAAAAAAGAAGAAGCGTAAGTCGCCTCTCCTTCCTTTAATATTGCAATTTACGGTGCAAGGCTATATGCTTTGTGCCTTTTTTGCGTTATTCTTACAAAAATAGTCCTCTTCTCTTTTATTCGTTCCCGAACAGGAACTTATACAACGCGTTTACGGCTTTTTTGACGTCGCTCGTTCCGATACGAAAAACGCCGCTTTCCGAATTTTTTTCACGGAAGGCAATTCCGTTAGCCGAAAGAACGAACGAAAGCTCTTCCTCTACGTTTTTGCAACGACCTGTATTATCGCCGAATATCACGCAAACGCAGCCGGGCATATCCGTAACGGCAATCGCACCGAATTTTTTCGTTTCGGCGCGATTTTTGCTTATTATCGTGCCTCGAAAGCTCGGATTAAACGTGTTTTTGACTATTATTTCCGCATTATATTTTTTGGCGATTTCGGCGGCGAGCGGATGAATTACGGTTGCGCCTGCGTTTGCCGCGCGCATCGCTTCCGCATACGACAGATTGTTAAGAGGTTCGGCGTTTGCGACCATTGCGGGATTACAACGACAAAAGCCGTTTACGTCGGTGTAGTTGAGATACAACGAATTTACGGCTGCCGCAACGATTGAGCCGCTTACGTCCGACCCGCCGCGAGGCAGCAAGCGTATTACTCCTTCGTCGTCGCTTCCGTAAAAACCCGGAATAACGCACTTTTTTACGCTTTGCAATGCGTTTTTCGTGCAGAATACGCTTTTACTAACGTCGAGCGCACCGCTATCGTCAAATTTCAGAATTCCGTCGCCGCCGATAAATTCCAGACCGACGTAGTTTGCAATCAGTTTTGCGCAAAGATATTCGCCGCGGCTTACGATAAACGAGTACCGCTCTTCGCTTTCGGCTTCGGCAAATACCGCATTCTCGGTTTTCAAAAAATCTTCGTCTAAATCGACAGACAGACCAAGCTCGTTTTTTATTTCCGAAAACCTGTTTTTAACGGCGACAAAAGCGTTTTTTCGCTCGGTTTTATCGCGTGAATTTGCGCACGCAAGCAACAGATCGGTAATTTTTTCATCCGCTTTGAATCTTTTCCCGGGCGCGGACACCACGACGTAATTTGCGTTTTCTTTTTCGATTATCGCAGCCGCCGAGGCGATATTTTTGCCGCAGGAAAGCGAAGTTCCTCCGAATTTTATCGTTCTGTTCATATAAAAACTCCTTGATTTTGCCGAAAAATAAAAAAACGTCAGCCGTATTTTAATATTCTGGCAAGGCGCGATATATTCCCGAAAAAGCAAGAAAAGGCTTTTTTACACGAAAAAACCGCAGAACTCGTCCGCGGTTAATTTTTTATCGTTGCGATATGATTTTATTCTGCCAAACGCGTAATTTCGGTAACGTCGGGTTCGGGAGTGGTGGTTCCGCCCGAATTATCGACGGTGGTTGCACGTGGCTTCAAGCCCATTACGAGCAGACAAATAACCACCGAAAAGACTATTGCGAAAATTTTGAGTCCGATATTGTTGACGAACACCGCGCGCATAAAAGCGCCAAATTTGCCGCTTTTTTTCTCTTTATTTTCGGGCATGATTATTTCCTCCTCTTTTTGCCGCCGACGGACAGAGTGGCTCTGAGTCCGCAAGCCTGTTCGAGTACGTCGGTAAGCATTTCGCTGTCGTAGTATCTTTCTATTTCGCCGCCGCGGGCAACCGAAATAATACCGGTTTCCTCGGAAACTATTATTGCGAGATGATCGTACTCTTCGGTGACGCCTATTGCGGCGCGATGACGCGTTCCGATATCCTTGTCTACGTCAAGCTTCTGAGTGAGCGGCAGAAAACAGCCGGCAGCCAGAATTTTATCTCCGCGGACGTAAACCGCACCGTCGTGCAAGGGCGCCTTGGTGTTGAAAATACTTTCCAGCAGCTGGCAGGAAACGTACGCGTCCAGTCTGGTTCCGCTTTCGATGATGTGCATCGGTATGTCGTCGGGAGCGATGACGATGAGCGCGCCCACGTTACGCTTGGACATATTCTGCACGGCTTTTACTATTTCGGTAATAGCGGTTTGCAACTGTTCGTACGAGCAGTCGTACTTTGCGGTATAAACGCCGGCGCTTTCGCGGGGGCTTGCTATTTTCCACAGTCCGCGCTTGAATTCGTGCGGGAACATGGTGAAGTACGCGAATATCACCGTAATGACCGCGAAAGAACAGATGTATCCGGTTGCGGGCATTTTATCCCGCAGCGAATAGAAGCACACTCCGAGCACAGCCGCAATCGCAAAAACTTTAATCAGCCTCGTCGCGTTGTTCTTGCGCAGGAAAGCGCAAAGAAAATACACGAAAAAAGCCAGAATAATCATATCGGCGATTATCAGGCAGGTGTCCAAAGGAGTTGCAAAATAGCTTTTTATGTTGTCAACGAAATTCTGCATATATTCCTCTCAATCCGATTTATATATATTATACAATTTTTATTGCGATTTAGCAATGTTTTTTCACCCGTTATGCGCAATCGGAGCAAATTTTTTTTGAGCCGGCAGGCAATTTTCGGCTTATTACGAGTTAAGGGCGGCAAGAACGACCGAACGAATGGCTTCCTTGTCCGTGGTTTCGCCGTTTTTGAAAGCCTGCTCGCCCGAGGCGATAAGGTCGTACGTGCGTTTAAGCGCGGTGGCTTTCATGCCCGCGGAAGCTTTCAGCGCCATATAAACGGCGCCTTCCTTTACGCCTAATTTGTAGGCGAGATTGTCGTCGTCTTTGTTGAGAACGACGTACAAAAGCCTGCGATAATGGTTTTCGAGCATGCCGAAAAGCGCGCCGGGCGCAAATCCGTCGGCAAGCAGCGAAGACATTATTTTCATAGCGCGTTCGCCCTGCTTTTTGCATATCGCGTCGCCGAGCTCGTAAATTTTGTAGTCGGCGTCGGGAGTGACGTTGTTTTTAACGTCTTCTTCTTTTATCGTATCGGTAAGCGAGCAAAGCTTGTCAAGCTCGTTTTCTATCGACGCAAGGTCGGAAAGCGTGTAGTCGATTAAAAGTTCGGCAGCCGGGCGGGTTACCTGAACGCCGTTTGCGGCGGCGCGTTTGGCTATGTACGGCACGAGAATGGTTTTGGAAAGTTTTCCGCACTCCACCACCGTCGTCTTTTTTACGAATTTTGAAAAGTTGGTCGTAAGCGACGAAGCCGTGAAAATAAGCAGCGTCGATTGCTGCGGATTTGAAAAATATCCGTCCATGGCTTCGAGCGAACCTTTGTAATCGCGGACCACTACGGCGCGGCGCTCGCTCATAAGCGGGAACGAACGGCAGCAGTTTTCCACTTCGCGGATATCTGCGGTTTCGTCGAACGTCGTGACGTTAAGCTCGGGCAAGCCGTCCACAAGCGACAGCAATATATCGCGCGCTTTTTCGATAACGCGCGAATCTTCGCCCACAAGCAGGTATATACAGCCAACGTTTCCGCTTTTCAGGCTTTTTTTGAGTTCCTCGAACTTCATACCTTAATTATACACGATTTTTTGCAAAGAATCAATTAAAAAATGTTGCCGAGAGAGGGATATTTTTCTCTTTCGAGGTCGGAAGTCGCCTTTATAAGCACTTTTGCGGTAGAAAGCGCGTCCGAATACACGTTTGCGTCGATATACGCGCCGAGATAGACGAATTTTTCGCTTACCGAACGGATAATGTTGTGGTTGGTTATCGACATGGAAAATCCGCTCATTTTATCCCAGCTGCTGCGGGCGGCGTCGTATTTTTCCCTGACGGCGGCAACGCTTACGTCCTGTTCGTTCTGCTCGATGCATTCGCAAAGCCGGGTAAGCTCGTCGACTACGTTTCGGTAGTTTTTTGAATCGTAACAAAGCTCGACGGCGGCAAACGCCATTACGACTGCCATAAAAACGCTTATTATTATGAGTTTTTTCACCACGAACCTCCTTTTCCGAGCGTTGCCGTGCAGGTGTAGCAGGCGCCTTTTTCGGGCGCGCAATACACCTCGCCGTTCTGCCGGACGTCGGCGTATACGAGATCGGCAAGCTTATTACCCTTTTTCCCGATTTCGGTAAGCAGCGAATTTTTGTCGAGTCCGGTAAAGGCGACGTTTTCCTCCTGCCACTTGCCGTTTACAATCACCGACACGGGAAGGAAAGTTTCGCCCGACTGCTCCTTTTCTATCACGCAGATTTTTCCGTTGGTTTCGATTATCGCGTACATAATCTGTTCGAGATCGGGATAACCTGCGCTTCGGACAGCTTCCATAAGGTCGTTGACGTTCATGTTAAGCTTTTTGAGATTGTCGTAGCATATTCCGTCTTTGTCTATAACGGTAATAGATCTGCCGCTTACAAGTCTGCGGACGGGCAGAAATTTCTCGGACAAAAACGAAAAGAGTATTTGCAGAAAAGACAGCGTGACTATTGGAACGACACCGTAATAGAACGGAATGTACGGATCGTTCATAGGAATGCACGCGACTTCCGCTATTACAAGCGTTATAACAAGCTCGAACGGCTGCATTTCGCCAAGTTGCCGCTTGCCCATAAGCCGCACGACGAAAAATATAAGGACGAACGTCACGACCGATTTTATAAATACGAGTACCATAGCGGCGTTAGTATTTTCTCCGTCGCCCGTTTCTATTCAGATAAGGCAAAAAGAAAAGTACTATGTCACGCATAGTACTTAAATTTGCTTGTTTTATCGTAATTTTATTTAAAATTTACAGATTTTTGAGAGTTTGCTCGACTACGAGCTGACTGCGTTTTGCCGCTTCGCACAAAAATTCGTAAAAACTTTTCATGTTGTCGTCCACGCCGTTATCGGAAATCGAGCGCACGAGAGCGCATTTCACGCCGAACATACGGCAGGTTTTGGCAATAGCAGCGCTTTCCATATCGAACGCTTCGGCGCCGAATTTCTGCTTTAACTCCGCCACCTTTTCGGGCTTGTCGATAAAGCTGTCGCCGGTTGCGATAGTGCAGGTTTTAACCGGATAACCCAGTTGCACGCACGCTGCTTTAAGCGCGGCGGACACTTTTTTATCCGACTCGTAGTACACGGTTTGCTCGTCGGGGGCGTAATAGTCGTGCTCGACTGATTTTTCGGGAATAACCATATCGCCCTGATTGAGCGGCGGGGTTCCGCCCGCAACGCCGCTGTTTATCACGAGTTCGGGCGCAAATTTTTCTATCGCGACGGCGGTTACGGTTGCGGCGCACACTTTTCCCACTCCGCAACCCGATACGACCACGTTTTTCCCGCACAGAGTGCCTTCGTAAAACTTAAAATTTCCCACCGCGTGCACGGTGCATTTTTCGACGTCGGAAATAAGCCCTTTTGCCTCTTCGTCCATCGCGCAAATAATAGCTATCATATATTCTCCTTAAAGTTTTTCAGGCATTTTTGCCGCGGTATTCGTCGGGATCGACGATGACACCGATAGATTCGATTGCCTTGTCTATATTGCCACTGACGATCGAACTCTCTTCAAACTCCTTTTTATCCTGCATTTTCTTTGCTTCGCGCATGGAGATTTTTGCCATTTCGCGAACGTAACGGTCGCTCATCAGCTTCATCATCATGGAAAGCAATATTTTTCTCGTTGCTGCGTCGCATTTGAAAAAGTTTCCGAAAAGTTTGCCGCGGTTTGTCATAAGTTGCGTAAGCGTAAACGAATCGGTTGAATACAACAGTGAGAACAATCCGTCGACGAATATTTTACGCTGTTCGGGCGTCAGAGTGTACATTAT
>CAKQJJ010000025.1 GCA_934247335.1 uncultured Clostridia bacterium
GGCGCAACCGGAGCGGGCAAAACTACGATAACCAATCTTCTCAACCGCTTCTACGACATTGCCGACGGCAAAATACGCTACGACGGCATCAATATCAACAAGATCAAAAAGGACGACCTGCGCCGCTCGCTGGGCATGGTTTTGCAGGATACCTGCCTGTTCACCGGCACCGTAATGGAGAATATCCGCTACGGCAGACTGGATGCCACCGACGAGCAGTGTATAAACGCGGCAAAACTTGCCGGCGCGCACGACTTCATTACCCGTCTTCCCGAGGGATACGACACTATGCTCGTGTCCGACGGCGCAAACCTTTCGCAGGGGCAGAGGCAGCTTCTGTCCATTGCCCGCGCAGCCGTTGCCGACGCGCCCGTAATGATTCTCGACGAGGCAACTTCGTCCATCGATACGAGAACCGAAGCGCTGGTAACCAAAGGTATGGACCGACTTATGGAAGGCAGAACGGTATTCGTCATCGCGCACAGACTTTCCACCGTGCAGAACGCCGACGTCATTATGATGCTCGACCACGGCAGAATAATCGAACGCGGCACGCACGACGACCTGATTGCGCAGAAAGGTCAGTACTATCAGCTTTACACCGGTAAATTCGAGCTCGAATAACCGTCCGTAAAAAGCCAAATGACAAATAAAATACGCCTTGAAAAGAGAAAAATTCTTTTTCGGGCTTATTTTTTCTTATTTTTTGCAAATACCTGTTGACAAACGCAGGGCAAGTGTGGTATTATATACCTACCTGATAGATAGGTAATTCGCATTTCAGGAGATATTTATGGAAATTTACGCAGATAATGCGGCGACTACCAAGCAAAGCAAGGCGGTCACCGAAAAAATGGTTCAGGTTGCGGACAAGTACTACGGAAATCCGTCCAGCCTGCACACCGTAGGACAAAAAGCAAAGGAAGAACTGGACAGGGCGCGCGCGAGCATAGCAAAAAATCTCGGCTGCGAACCCCGCGAAATATATTTCACTTCCGGCGGCAGCGAAGCGGACAATCAGGCTATAATTTCGGCTGCGCTTGCCGGGGAAAAGAAAGGCAAAAAGCACATTATTTCCACCGCGTTCGAGCATCACGCAGTGCTGCACACGCTTAAAAAACTGGAAAAATACGGCTTTGAAGTGCAGCTTCTGGACGTAGGAAGCGTGGGAACGGTTACCGCCGAACAAGTGGAAGCGGCTATCCGCCCCGATACCTGCCTGGTCACCGTAATGTACGCCAACAACGAAATCGGCTCGATTATGCCGATTAAAGAAATAGGAGCGGTGTGCCGCGCGAAAGGCGTTATCTTCCACACCGACGCCGTTCAGGCAGCGGGACATCTTCCGATAAACGTGAAGGAGCAGAACATAGACATGCTGTCGCTGTCCGCTCACAAATTCCACGGACCCAAAGGCACCGGAGTGCTGTACGCCCGCACCGGAATAATTTTGAGCAACGTCATCGAAGGCGGCGCTCAGGAACGCGGCAAACGCGCCGGCACCGAAAATCTGCCCGCAATAGCAGGTATGGCTGTGGCGCTGGACGACGCATGTGCGCACATGAGCGAAAATGCAGCAAAAGTTACCGCAATGAGAGATAAGCTCATCGATGGATTAAGTAAAATTCCGCATTCCGCGCTCAACGGCGATCCCGTAAACCGCCTGCCCGGAAACGTAAGCTTCTGCTTCGAGGGCGTTGAGGGAGAAAGCCTGCTGCTTCTTCTCGATCAGAAGGGAATAAGCGCGTCGTCGGGTTCTGCCTGCACTTCCGGTTCGCTCGACCCCAGCCACGTGCTGCTTGCAATCGGCAGACCGCACGAAGTGGCTCACGGCTCGCTCCGCCTGTCCATCTCCGAAGAAAACACCATGGAGCAGATGGATTATATGCTGAAAGAAATTCCCCTCGTGGTGGAATATCTGCGCAAAATGTCGCCGTTGTGGCTGGATAAAGTCAACGGCAAAAAGAAATTCGTATTGTGAGGTTAAAATCATGGCATTATACAGCGAAAAAGTTATGGATCATTTTCTTCATCCCAGAAACGTCGGTTCGATCGAAAACGCCGACGGCGTGGGCGAAGTGGGCAACGCAAAATGCGGCGACATAATGAAAATCTTCCTTAAAATAGACAAGGACACTCAGGTTATCACCGACGTCAAGTTTGAAACGTTCGGTTGCGGCAGCGCGATTGCTTCCAGCTCTATGGCAACCGAGATGATCAAAGGCAAACCACTCAGCGAAGCGCTTACGCTTTCCAATAAAGCGGTTGCCGAAGCTCTCGACGGACTTCCCGCTCACAAAATGCATTGCTCGGTTCTTGCCGAAGAGGCAATAAAAGCTGCCGTCAAGGACTATTACGACAAAAACGGAATAGCCTACGACGAAAAAGAGTTTGCGTCCTGCGGAACGTGCGCTCACTGTCACGTGTGACGAAGAGGACAGGACGATGATGGTATCCACTCGCGGAAGATACGCTCTCCGCGTTATGCTCGATCTTGCCGAACACGGCGCTTCGGGCGAAAACGTACCCATGAAAGACATTGCCGAGCGCGAAGACCTTTCGCTTAAATATCTCGAACAGATCGTGCCTATGCTCACCAAAAACGGCATGGTAGAGGGCTTTCACGGCAAGGGCGGCGGATATCGCCTGACGCGTAAGCCGTCGGAATACACCGTGGACGAGATTTTGCGCTACACCGAAGGCTCGCTGGCTCCCGTCGCGTGCATGGACGGCAGCACCCCGTGCGAACGCGCTTCCAAATGCAAAACTCTGCCCATGTGGGAAGAACTGGACGAAGTGGTAAATTCCTACTTGTCCGGGATTACGCTTGCCGACCTTATTACCGGCGACAAGTGGAAAAAATAAGCCTTTACGGAAAACCGTTTATTGTCGGTCAATAATCGTTTTTCCCTATTGAACCCCGAAAAAACCGACTGTGTTTTCTTTCTCCCACGGTCGGTTTTTTTCTTTTTTATCCGAAAACGAGCGATTCAGCCCGAAGTAATCGTAAAAACGGTTCAAGCGATTGCAAAAACGAAGTAAATGTGGTAAAATAAAACGAGAATAATCGGGAGCAAATTGGTTATGGAAAAAAGTCCGAGCGGTAAAAAAATATGCTTTTTGGGGTCGTCGGTGACGTACGGATTCGCGGCAAACGGCGTTTCGTTTGCGGATATTCTTGCCGAAAAATACGGCTGCGTCAGCGTTAAATATGCCGTAAACGGCACCACGCTTGTCGATAACGGCGCCGATTCCTACGTTTCGCGCATGAAAAATATAGATAAAACGCAGCGCTTCGACCTGTTCGTCTGCCAGCTGTCCACCAACGACGCAAGCCGTAATATGCCGATTGGCAAAGTAAGCGACGACGCACCCGAAACGGTTTGCGGCGCGATAAACTTCATTGCCGAATACGTAAAAAATACTTTCGGCTGTCCGCTCGTCTTTTACACCAACCCGCGTTACGAAAACGAACGCTATAAAACCATGGCGAATGATCTTCTCGATATTGCAAAAGCGCGGAAATTTGCCGTTATCGATTTGTATAACGACCGGGCGTTTAGCGATATAACGCCGGAACAACGCCGCGAATTTATGGCGGACGACATTCACCCCACGCTTAAAGGCTACTCGGAGTGGTGGGCGCCGATTTTTGCAAAGCGATTAAGCGAAATTTTGAAGTAAATCCTTGGCGCGATCGAAAAAATTAAAGCGTAAACAAAAAATACCCGTTCGTTGAAGAGCGAGTATTTTTTTATAAGCTTTTTGGCGTTAAATGCGCTTTTGATAGTACTTTACCGACAACGGCTGCCCGAATTTAATCGCTACGTTTTCCAGCGTTCCCATACAAGAAAAGCCGTTTTTTTCGTGAAAACGAATACTGTTTTCGTTTGTAGCCGTTATTATCGAAATTATATTTTCCACGCCTTGCGCGCGGGCAAGGTTTTCGATTTCGCGGTAAAGCGCCGTTCCCGTGCCGTGATGAGCGCAATCTTTGTCGAGATAAATGGATAAATCGGCGGTTATCCGATAAGCCGAGCGCGGGTTGAACGTGTCGAGATAGGCGTAGCCGATTACCTTTCCGTTTTCCTTTGCCACGAGAAAGGGGTATTTTGCCGTTATGCGTTTAACTCTTTCGGTAAATTCCGCAAGCGAAGGAATTGCCTCTTCGCATGTAACGCAGGTGTCGGTTATATAATAGCCGTAAATTGACAGGCAGGCGGCAACGTCATCGTCGCAGATGTTTTCAATCGTCATACCGTTAATCGGTAACCCCGTACGAGAATTCGTTGTTGCTCTGGCTGTTTCCGCGACTGGTGATATATTCTTCCATGGCTTCGCGTTCGAGATAGGAAGTGTCGCAGGTGTAGGGGTTTACGTGTTTGGTGTATTCGTTGCCGATATAGAATTTGTTTCCGCGAACCACGCAACCGGTGATAACCCAGCGGTCTTCGCTTGCCTGAGCTCCGTCCAGCGTTCCGATAAGTCCGCAAACGTTGTGATAGCCCTTAAACGTGCACTGCGTAACCTTGCAGTTGCGCACGTCAATCGAAGCGGATCCTGCGCGCAGATTGCAGTGTCCGATAAGCGTTCCGAGACGAATCGAAAAGCTTGCAATGCCGCCGTTTATGCTGCATTTATTGAAAAGAACGTTGTCCGCGGTGAATTTTCCGCTCGTCTGTCTGCCCACTACTATGCCCGACCACGAGCTGGTGGTGGTAAGAGTAGCGCTTTCAAACGTCACGTTTTTGATTGTAAACGAGGTTTCGAGCAGTCCGATAAGTCCTGCGAGATTTCTGTTGTCGCCGTCGGTAACTCCGTGTCCGTCAAGCGTAAGTCCTATGATTTTGTGACCGTTGCCGTCCAAAGTCAGACTGTCGATCGCTTCGCCGAGATGAATGGGTTCCCAGTTGTACCCGCTTATGTCGATATTGTCGTAAAGCGTAACCGTTTTGCCCGAGAACGCTTTTGCTACGATTTTAGTGGTATACGGAGCGGAGGGCGTGTAGGTATTGGTCATGATCGCGTTGAAATTTTCAAAGCCTTTCGCCGTGATAACCGTGGCTTTGGTCGTGTCCGAATCGTTAAGCATCAAGCCCTCGGCGATATAATGATCGGTGCGGGTCTTTTCGATTTCCGCTCCGCATTCGAGGCATTTTTTAACGGTATATATTCCGTCGTCCAAAAGAACGGTAGAGGTTTCGACTTCCGTGTTCTCGTCGTGAGCGTGCGTATTTGAGTTTTGCGGCGTGCATGCGGCAAATACCGTAGCGCATGCGGCAATCGCAAGACAGGTCAAAACGGCAGTAAACTTTTTGTTCATCGTTTTTTCTCCTTGATTCGTAAAGAATTTTATATAGTTATTATACAACAAAACGCGCGCCTTGTCAATACCCGAACGGCAATTTCGGCGGCTTGCAAAGCGTAAAAAACGGGCTGATTTTCAAATAAATAAATCGTGAATATAGAAAAACGGGAGAAAACTCTCCCGTCGTTTGCCGAAAATTATTCAACCGTTACCGATTTTGCAAGGTTGCGCGGCTTATCTATATCGCAACCTCGCATTTCTGCAGCGTAGTACCCCAGCAGTTGCAGCGCAGGAGAAGCAGCCAACGCGCTTATATATTCGTCGCACGTTGGAATTTTTATTACGAACGAACATTCTTCCGCCCAGCGACCGTCGTCCGAATTTGTAACCGCAAAAACCACTCCGCCGCGCGTTTTTACTTCTTTTACGTTTGCCAGCATTTTTTCGTTAAGTCTGTCCGCCGTGGACAACGCTATTACCGGTACGCCTTCGCTGATAAGCGAAATGGTGCCGTGTTTAAGCTCGGCTGCGGCGTACGCTTCGGCGTGAATATAGGAAATTTCTTTCAGTTTAAGCGCGCCTTCGCAAGCCGTGGCAAAATCGCAGCACCTGCCGATGAAGTAGGCGTGTTCGCGCGAGGCAACGTATTTCGCCACCGAGAAGATTTTATCTCCGCCGCGTATGACTTCGCGCATGATATCCGGAATAGCGGAAAACTGTTTTTTATAATAATTTACGGTATTTTCGTCGTCGGTCAGGCATAATCCCAGCTCGAAAAGCGCGGCAAGCTGCGTGGTGTAGCCCTTGGTCGTGGCAACCGCTATTTCGGTGCCCGCCTCGGTGAAAAACACGAAATCGCTTTCGCGCGCAATGGAGGAAAGCCGTGCGTTTACTATGCACAACACGGGCGACGAGTGCGACTTGGCTTCGCGAAGAGCGGCAAGAGTGTCCGCCGTTTCGCCGCTCTGGCTTATCACCACGGTAAGCGTTTCGCGGTCGGTTATCGCTCCCATATAGCGGTATTCGCCCGCCGTGTGAGCTTCCACGGGAATACGAGCGACTTTTTCTATGAAATATTTGCCGCCCAGCCCCGCGTGATACGCCGAGCCGCACCCAACGACGTCGATTTTCTTGGGCTTTCCGCCAAACGCCTGCCCGATAAACGCTTTCATCGCCGATATATCGTCGGTTTTGTTGAAAACGCGTTCTACGGCTTCGGGCTGCTGATATATCTCCTTTAACATAAAGTGCGGGTATCCGTCTTTTTCCGAATCGCTTTCGGCGTTCTCGAAAAACATGTACTCGGGCGTTTTTTCGTTCAGATTTTCGTCGAAAACTTCAATTTCGTCCTCGCTTATTCGTACGACGTCGCCCTCGCCGGGGATGAGAACCTTGTCGGTCTTTCCGCCAAGCGCCGGTATGTCGGAAGCAAGCATATTAAAGCCGTCGCCCGCGCCCACGATAAGGGGAGCGTCGCGGCGTACCGCGAAAATACAGCCCGGCATAAGCGTGGTTATTATACCCAGCGCAAACGAACCGCGCAGCATTTTCACCGTCGAGGCAATCGCGTGCAAAACGTCGCCGCAGGCAAGATATTCGCGTTCGACCAGGTTGACGATAACTTCCGAATCGGTTTCGGAAGTGAAAAACACGTCGTTTTTTATAAGTTCGGCTTTAAGTACCGCGTAATTTTCGATTATGCCGTTATGCACGAGCGCGAATTTTCCGCCGTTTGAAAGCATCGGGTGCGCGTTCTTGTCCGAAGGCGCGCCGTGAGTAGCCCATCTGGTGTGTCCCACGCCGGTAAAACCTGGTAAAAGCTCGCCGAACCGCGATTTTTCTTCCAGGGCGGACACTCTGCCCTTGGTTTTTACTATATGAATTTTTCCGTCCGACAGAGTGGCTATTCCGCTGCTGTCGTATCCTCTGTATTCGAGTTTTTTAAGTCCCGCAAATAAAACGGGCGCCGCCTTTTCGCGTCCCGTAAAGCCGACTATTCCGCACATATAAATTTAATCTCCGTTCCGTTATTTTTGCCTCATTTGCCTCTCGTATGTTTTCAAAGCGGTGCTAAACGTTCCGAAAAAGAAGCAATCGGGCTTTTCTCCGTGACAATTAAAGCACAAAGTCGCCGCCTTTGTCAACCGTTATCGCTAATTATTTGACAAAAAACCGAAAAAACACTATAATGTAGAGGCATATATTATTATGCGAAAACCGAAAAAGGAGTGCACAATGCTGGACGCGTTTATAGAAAATCTTCAATCGGCGCTTACCGATTGGTTCGGCTATCCCTGGATAGCGGTCGTGATTCTCGCGATGATGCCGATTGTGGAAGCCCGCCTTGCCGTTCCCATGGCAATGGCTTGCGGATATAAAGCGTGGCAGGCTTTTTTTATAGGCTTTTTAGGCTCGTCGCTGCCGGCGCCGCTTTTGCTGCTCGTGCTTATTCCTTTTATCAAATGGCTGGCAAAAACCAAACTTTTCCGAAAACTTGGCGAAACGGTGTACGAAAAGTTCCAGAAGAAATCGGAAACCGTGGATAAAAATTCGTCCGATTTCAAAAAAATGCTCGGACTTTTTATTTTCGTCGCCATTCCGCTGCCGCTAACGGGCGTGTGGACGGGCTGCGCGGTCGCGTCGATAATAGGACTTAAATATCACAAGGCGCTTTTGTCGGTGGTTGCCGGCAACGCAGTCGCGTGCGCGATACTCTCGGTGCTGTGTTACTTCTTGCCGCAAAGCGTCATAAACATTATAATAGCGGTCGTTGCGGCTATTGCGGTCGTCGTCGTGCTTGTTCTTCTTTTCAAGGCGTTTTTCAGAAAGAAGAGCGCGCCCGCGGACGACGCGGAAAATAACCGATCGGATTCGACCGAGCAGAAAAGATAAAGATTATAAAAAGAAAAAATCGCTTTAACGGCTGTTGCGCGAATTTAGCACTTTGCGCAAAAAACAACGTACGTTACGGCGAAAACGGAACGGAGGTAAATTTAATGAAATATTTCGGAACGGACGGAATAAGGGGCAAGTACGGCGAAAAGCTGGATTCTGCGCTTGCGTACAAGACGGGTAAGGCGCTTTGCCAGTACTTCGGAAAAGGCGATTACGTGGTGGGTCGCGACACGAGAGTGTCCGGCACTCCGCTTGAAAAAGCTTTGGTGGACGGCATAACCGAGATGGGCGGAAACGCGGTGCTTCTGGGCATACTGCCCACGCCTGCGGTGGCGCATCTTGCGGTTACGACCGGCGCGCGCTGCGGAGTCATGATAAGCGCGTCGCACAATCCGCCCGAATACAACGGCATCAAGGTTTTCGACTGCAACGGCATCAAACTCACGCCCGAGCAGGAAAACAGCATCGAATATTATATAGACAATCCGCCGCTTTACGACGGAGAAAAGGGAAAAGAGGAAAATTACGTAGCGGCAAGAAAAAAGTACATCGATTTTCTCACGTCCACTGCCGACGCCGATTTTTCGGGTCTTAAAGTGTGGCTGGACTGCGCGTACGGAGCTTCGGCAACCGTTGCAAAGCAGGTGTTCGAGTCGCTGGGCGCCACGGTAATGGTGGACAACAGTTCGCTCCGCGGCGAAAAAATCAACAGCGGATGCGGCGCTCTTCACCCCGATTACGTCGCGCGCAGCATGGAAGGCACCGACTGCAGGCTGGGCTTTGCGTTCGACGGCGACGCCGATCGTCTTGCGGTCGTAATGGACGGAGAAGTAATAGACGGCGACACCGTGCTTTACAATATTTCCAAGAGCATTCCGCTTAAAGACAACGTGGTCGTGGGCACTGTTCTCAACAATCTCGCGCTTGAAAAGGCGCTTATGAAGGACGGCAAAAAGTTGCTTCGCACGCCCGTAGGCGACAAGCATATCTGCGATCTTATGTACCGCAACGGTTACAATCTCGGCGGCGAGCAGTCGGGACATTATATAGTGTATCCCGCGGCAACCACCGGCGACGGAATACTCAGCGCGATATTCCTCACAAAAGCGCTGTTCCGCGGCGGCGAACTGCACGCGCCCGAAAAACTTTCGCTCGTGCCGCAAAAGGCGATAGCGGAGTACGCCGAGCCTGCCATAATGTACGACAAGTGGATTCAGCACATGCTGGAAGAAAGCGAACAAAAGCTTGCGGGCAACGGCAGAATAATCATGCGTATGTCCGGAACCGAGCCCAAAGTGCGCGTTATGGTGGAAAGCGAGGACAGCTCGCTCGTGGACGAAATTTTGTCCTCGTTCAAAAAATACATCAATTCGGTGGCTAAATAATTTTGAGAAGATTTCTGGTGGAAATTCAATATCTCGGCAAAAATTACGGCGGCTGGCAGAAAAACGACAACTCGAAAACCGTGCAGGAAGCGGTAGAACTCGCGCTTGAAAAGCTGTTTTCCGCGAAAACAAAGGCGGAAGGGTGCAGCCGCACCGACGCCGGAGTAAACGCCAGGCAGTACTTTTTCCATTTCGACGCCGACACCAAGCTGCCGGACGATCGCGTTTGCTACAAGCTTAACCGGTTTCTCCCCAACGATATCGTCTGCCAGAGCAGTAGAGAGGTTCCGGGCGATTTCCACGCGCGCAAAAACGTGCTGAAAAAGACGTACGTCTACCGCTTTTATTTCGGCGAGCATATTAAGCCGCTCATAAACCGCGACGCCTATTTCGTCAAAGGCGCTGCCGACGAGCGGAATATGAAAAAGGTATGTTCGGCGTTTGTCGGCAAGCACGACTTTTCGGCTTTTAAAACCGACAGTTCGTCGCACTCGTCTCATGTAAAAACGGTCTTCTCGGCGGAAATCCAAAAAACGCCCGAGTGTTACGAATTTGTAGTAACGGGTGACGGTTTTTTGTACAATATGGTGCGGATTATGGCGGGAGCGGTCGTCGCCGCAGGGCAAGGAAAGCTATCCGCAAGCGATATAATTTCCGCGTTTGAAAGCGGTTCCCGACCTGAAAATATAATAACGTTGCCGCCAAAAGGGCTTACGCTCGAAAGGGTGGAATACGGCAAAACGGAAGAAAAACGGAATTGAATTTTATAAAGAAAAGCCGCACGGTTTAATGCGATCGTGCGGCTTTTAATGTTTAAAAATCATGTGCTTTTTATTTCAGCGCGTTTTCGATAGCCTCGTTTATTTTTTGCCGCGCGGCGAGAAGCGTGGCGGAAGAAGTGGTGCAGCGGTCGAATCGTATTTCATCCAGAACGCTTTCCAAAAGCGCAACCGTCTGTTCTTTTCCGATAAGCGACGAACAAAGTTCGCACGCGCGCACGTCTTCGAGCGCCTCGTAAAAAGCGTTAAGCCGAACGCTTTCGTACGCTTCGCCGTTTTGCGCCGGATACACCGAATAGCAGTCGCCGGACGGAGCGAAGTAGTTGCCCGTGCTGTCGAGATAGGGGTTGACAAACGTAATAGAGTACTGCGAGTAGTAGAAGTTGTAGCCCCAGTGCAAAAAGCCTTTGACGTCGTATTTGAACAGCTGAAAACCGATGCATCTCGTGCGCGCGCCCGGCATCGCGAAAAAGCGATTGCTGACGTCTTTGCACTGGCAGCAGCAGTAGTACGCCCACAGATTTTTTACTCCGGCGTCCAGAAAGGTGTGAATTCTGTCGGTTGCGACGACCGGAAGTTTAACCGCGCCTCTTTCGTAAAATTCGTAGTGCGACAGTGCGTCCATGATCGGATAGCCGTTAAGCAGTGGCTGCACGACAGCCTTTGCCTTCACGTAGCTTTCTATATTGGTGTCGTTCGGCTCGTCCGAAACGTGGAAATAACAGCGTTTGTCCAGCCCTTTCGCCTTCATATGCGCGATAAAATCGGGGATAAACGCGTGCAGAAAGCGGGAGTATTCCTCGCCTGCGGCTTCGGTTTCCCAGCCGAATATGCGCTTTACTCCGTCCGGCGTTTTCGCCATGATTTTCGGCGCGTGAGCCGCTCCCCACTGAGTGAAGAAATGCGCTATTTCGTAGTACTCGAAGCCGATTTTTTCGCACATATTTAGCCATTTGTCCAGATTTTCGTACGAGAAAGAATAGTTTCCGTCTTCGCCTACGCATACGTCCACCAGCTGAACGGTGGGGCGTTCGCCGCCGATTCCGGTGTCCAGCGCGGGCGTGAATACGGGCGTTAAAATCATGTTCTGACCGTTTTTCGCCGCTACGGTTAAAAAGTTTTTAACTATTTTCCACCATTTTGCCGAAAAAACTTTCACGTCGTAATAGGTTGCAAGGCAGTCGCCGTGAAACCACTGCGTGTTTATAAGCGTCTGTTTGGGTAAAAGCGAGTCTATTACGTGTACTTTCAGTTTTGCCGAAAAAAGAACGGTTTCGTCCGTTTTCAGCGTTATCGGAATGGTCGCATTGCCCGAAAATTTACCGGGTAAGTCCACGGTTATCATGTACGCCCGCGTTTCTCCTCCCGCAACCGGCACTTGTCCGCGATGCTCCGTCGGCAGTAAAAGGTCGGGGTACAGCCCTTTTTCGTAGCTTAAATAGCCGTCGTCCTTTTTGTTCGGGTAGCACGGGTACAAAGACGGAACGTTTTCCACTACGCGCATGGTTGCGTATTTTTTAAGTTTTCCGCCGATATCGAGGTCGGCAAAGAAGTAGCGAGGGATGTCTTCGTTGTCGGCAGATATTACAACCTGAAAGGAAAAACGCTCGTTTTTAAGCGCGGTTATGCTTTTTATCTGCTCGAATTTATCTACGTCGTCGCCGATAAAACATTTTTCCAGCGACGAAATTATTTTTGCTTTAATCATATTTTTCTCCCGTTTTTGTTCGATTATATCATTATCGGAAATCAAAAGCAACGAAAACGACTGCTTTTAATCGAATGTGCAACTTAGCTTTTTTAATGTGCAAGTACCATGGCGACAAAGAATGCCGCGCGTAAAAATTCTCAAAAAAAATTACAGTTTCAGCGCGCCTTTGAAAAGCGTGGCTTCGGCTCCGCTTTTATTGCCTGCGGTAAGTGCCGCGCGGATATTCTCTTCGGTAAACCGTTTTCCGTCGAGAAACGCGAGTACGGTTCCGAAAAACGCGTCGCCTGCACCCGTAGTGTCCACGGGCTTTACCGGATTTGTCGGCACCGTGCCCGCCAGATCGTTATAGTAGTACGCGCTGCCGCGGCTGCCCATCGTCACGATAAGCAGTCGATCGGGCTTATAAAGCGAACGAGCCGCCTCGCCTGCGTCGCTTTTTCCCGTGAAAAGCGTAATTTCGTCGTCCGAAAATTTGAGTATATCCGCCTGTTCGACGAAGGGAGCGTACGCTTTTATCGCCTCGTCCGCGCTCTCGTATAAATCTAGGCGGAAATTTACGTCAAACGAGAAAAGCTTGTTTGCGCCGCGTATTTTTTTAATCGTATCCCGGGCAAATTCGCGCCCTATTTGCTCGGACAGCATAAGCGAACCCAGGTGA
>CAKQJJ010000026.1 GCA_934247335.1 uncultured Clostridia bacterium
GCGCCTTAACCGTGCTTTGAACCGCTCCGTCGGGCAGGCGAATTTCGTGTCCGTCCTCGGTTAGCGTGAACAGCGTCGTAAAATCGTAGCCGGCTGCCTGTCTTTTTTTGATAGAAACGCTTGTCTGTTTCGCGCTCAGCTCTATTTCGGGCTGACGCACGGTAACCGTCAGCGTTGCCTGTTTGTCCTTGTACTTGCAGATAACCGAATACGTGCCCGGTTCGGCTTTAACGCCGTCGGAATCGACGTATTCGCGGCGCACCGGAACGGAAACGCCGTTGTCCTTAATAGCAAAATACGACGTGTAATTTTTGCCTGCCACGTCATATTTTCCTATTTCGAGGTTCTCGACAGTAGTCGTAACCTCGACGGTTTCCGACGGCGCGGGAGGATTGTTGTCCTCCGTTTTGCCGCCGCAACCCGCAAGTACGAGAACGGTTGCCGCGAATAGTGCGATCAGTAATGTTGCTATTCTTTTCATATCGTCCTCGCTTTATTTAGTTTTTACTTGATTTTTTATTCGATAGAGTTACCTGTTATTATTTTTTAAGCGACCATTCGCCTGCCTTACGGAAGTACATGGAGAAATGGCGGGTTTCGTTGTTGGTGATGACGATAAGCACGTCGCCTTTGATGTAGGTTACCACTCTGTCCTGACCGCTCGTGCCGCAGTTAGCCTGCGAACGCGCATAACCGCACGCGCCCAGTTTTTCGTCGAGAGCAGCCATGATTTCGTCGTAATCGGTGATCTTCATATTGTCGTCGTAGTTCTGGCTTCTGGTGTTTACGGCGATATAATCGTGATAGATTTTCTCGTCGCCGTTTTCAACAGTTTCCCAGTTGAAGAACGGACCGGAAAGTTCGTCGCCGAACACTTCCATGAACACGCCGGGGGCGGGAAGATCGGCATACGCTTCGCCGAAGATTGCGCGAAGAACGGTTTCGCTGTTGACGGTGGAAGTTGCGGTGGTCCAGCCCAGCGAAGTGTGGTTGGGATAGTAGTACTTGGTGTCGTACTGCTTCCACTCGGTTTTCCACTCTCTTGCCACGTAGTCGTTGAATACGCCTTCGGGAAGTTCGGTGGTGCCGATGTTGCTGTACGTGGAGGTGCAGTATCCCACGTCGCCGCGCGACAGGGTGTAGGGGAACACGGTTTCAACCAGGTGACCGTTGTCGTCCACTACTATCTGCAAAAGAACGGCGCCGTCCGCAACCGCGTTGTTAGCGTACGAATAAGCGGACATCTGAGTTGCGACGTCTTTGCTGACGTTGGTTGCAACCAGATAGAACTTGTGAATGAATTTGCCGCTTCTCAGCTCGCTGCCTGCAAACTGGAAGATATCTGCGGAGAAATCGAAGCCGGGCATAGCCTTTTCCTTGATGGTGCCGTACACTCTCTTGGTGCCTACCATTGCGGGAGTGCCTTTGCCGTCCGAATCCTTGGAGTACGAGAACTCGTCGTAATAGGGCTTGCCGCTTACGCTGCCGTCGTCAATCTGTTTATAGCCGTTGTAAGTGGTTCTGTACGCGTTGCCGTCCATGGTAGCGTCGTACTTGAAGGTCTGCTTGAACAGGACTGCGTTTTCGGTGACGTACGCCACGCTGCCTACCGTTCCGGTGGAAGAATATCCGTTGTGAACGGTGGTGCCGGTACCCATAGGATAGACGGCGCTATAAGAAGAAAGTTCGTAATCGTCGTCGCTGCCGGAGGGAACGTAAGTAGAAACGTCTTTAAGCGAATAGGTATAGCTCTTGGCGGTCTGCATTTCGGTGATTGCGCTGTTGAGAAGATCGCGCATTTTTACGCCCTTGGTGTTGGTTCCGAGCGGTCCTTCGAGCGGAGCGGGAAGATCGACCTTGGTGGTTCCCACTTCGGTGAGGTTGAGTTCTGCGGTGCTGTAAGCCATTTCGGCAATGGTTTCGCCGTCGCTTGCATAGCCGTAAGTTCTCTGAGTTTCGGCATAAATCTTGGTGATTTTGCCGTTTTCGACGTAGAAATAGAACACGTCGAATTTTTCGCTGGTTTCAAAAATAGAGGTAAGCGAATGCGCGAGATAGGTCATGAGGTAGTCGTCGATTGCGGCGGGTTTGGTCATATCTACTTTACCGTCCGAACCGTAGTAGTTGTCGCCGCGTTCGTTGATGTGTTCGATCTGATATTCGTACGCGCCCACCGATTCGTCGAATTTGAATCTGGTGACGTCAAACTGACCCATGTGGTTGAACAGGTGCTGTTCTTCCCACACCGAGGGATATCCCTGATAATCGGTTACCGGAACTACGGTTGCGGTGTTGTGTCTGTCGATGTACGACTCTTGCAAAGCGTAACCGCTGATGCCTAAGGAGTCGGTTACGATATTTTCGCCGCGCAGATAGGTGTTGGAAATGACGTTGAGTTCGTTTTCGACCGCATTATGTCTTCCCGACCACTTGCCGTCTTCCATTTTAACCGTCATGCTGTATGCGGTGGAAGTGCTGTTGGACGAGGTTTTGAGGTCCTTATAGATATCGGTGATCGTGCCGCTGACGGTGATTGCCGAATTGCCGATCGCTTCTATCATTGCGGCGGTGAGTTCGCCCACTTCGCCCTGAGAAATCTTTTTCTTGACGTAGAACGTGCAGGCAACCTTTTTGCTCGGATCAGCCTTTGCGGTAGCGGTGACGTTGATGGTCATGTCCACCGACGGAGCTTCGACAACCGAAACCACGCCGTCTGCGGAAACCGCAAGGAATTTTTCGTTTTCCGAAGCCCATATAACGCCGGTATCGTCCGCTCCCGTGACGGTTGCGGTGAGTTTTACCGTTTCGCCGGCTTTAATGGTAGCGGTTTTGGTGTTGAGCGAAATGCTTAACGCTTCGCCTTTAAGCACGGTGAACTGATGAGCGGCTTTTTTGGTCTTGTCCGCATTTGCGGTTGCGATAATGGACACGGCGGTGTCTTCCTGCGGTGCGGAAACTACCGTTACCACGCCGTCTTCGGTTACCGCGAGAATGTCCTTTTGCGAAGACGTCCAGGTTACCGTTTTATCGTCCGCGCCCGTGACGGTTGCGGTAAGCGTTACCGAGTCGCCCGCCTTGATTTCGGTGACGGCGGAGCCGATAACTACGTTTACTTCCGTAGTAGTGTTCGTGTTGCAAGCTACGACTCCCAGCATAGCCGTGAGCGCCATAAGCAGCACGAGCGCTTTTTTCATTAAACTTTTCATGGATAACTCCTTATATGTAAAAAATTTGTGCCTTGTTTACAAAGAACGGCTCATATGCATGTTCATCATCTTTGCACCGAGCCGTATGTTCCGCATATGCGAAATATGATAATATTATATGTTCAAACTTGCGTTTTGTCAAGTCGGACAGGACAAAAACCGTATTTTTTTCACAACATTATCAGATAAATCGGCTTTTTTGCCCGTTTTTCCTCTTTTATTCCTCGCTTTCCTCGGTGGAAAGAGTTTTCCACACGTGAATGTTGAGGTCGAGATCGGCGTCCTCCACTTTAACCGTGATATCGCCTTTGACGAATTCGCCGTACGCGTTTTTCTCGTATCCCAGCGACAGCAGGTAATCCTTGACGGCGTTCATGGACGAAGTTATGGTTAAGTCGGTGTCCAGCGGCACGTCGTAGTAGAACGTGATTGCGGGAATGCCGTAACGCGTTCCTCCCGGCACCTTGGACGACTGAATGGAGAAGCCGAACGAATCGCCGAGCGGCGTTCCGAAGAAGGGCATTTCGTCGGCGGTCTGCTTGCTGCCGAAGAATTTTTCGAGATATTCGGGAAGGGGCTTATCGACGTAATCGGTGATAATTGACGAATCGTCGGGCGCGACGCTTATGAACAGCGAGGGATCGGCCCAGCTTGCGGGAACTTCTCTTCTTTCAAAGGTAGCGGCTTTCGCTTCCTCGGGCAGAACGGTCTGATTGAATCCGCCGTAAGTCAGCTCGACTACGCCGTAGAAGTAATCGAAATAGTAATAGAACTGCGCTTTGGTGATATAGCCGTTTTCAACCGTAACGTTGGTTACGTACTCGGTGTTCAAGGGGTTTCCGAACACGTCGTATCCGGTTGCAAACAGTCCGTACAGGTTGATTTCGTTGCCCATTCCGTAGAAGAACGTGCTTGCGACGTTGGTCATGACGGTATCGGCGACGAACGTGACGCTTTCCGTGTTTTCCGGATCGATGAGAATGGTGCGGAAAATCTCCTCGGAGAAAGCAAAGCTCGGTTTAGCCGAAGCGAAATTCTTTCTGTACGCGCGGTTTGCCGTCCAGCTTACGTTGCCTTCCTTATCGGTGGACTTGAAGTACGCGTTGTAGAAGCCGTCTTCAAGCTGTCTGTAACCGTAATCGGCGCCGGTGTAGTCGTAAATGTAGTTGCCTTCGTCGTCGCGCGCGCTGATGGTGTACGGCTTGAAATAGCACTCGTTTTCGGTGATATATTCGCGGTAGCCGCTGAGTTTTGCCGCGGTTCCCGCAACCGACTGATAGTTTACGAAAGTGGTTTCGTAACTGGAAAGATTTTGCATGTTTTTAATAGCCTGCGCGAAATCCGAATAGTACTTGTCGTAACGGCTTTCGTGAGAATACTTGGCTATTTTTTCCACTTCCACGCCGTCGCCGTAGTTGATTGCGGCGTTAAGCGTGTTGTACGCAACGTAGCCCTCGGCAATGGTGTAGCTGGGCTCGGCAACCGAGTAAATTCCGGCAACCGTGCCTTCCTCTATAAGAAGATAGATATTTTTGGGAACGAAATCGTACGGATTGGAGGCCGCAAGCATACGCGTGGGCAGAGTTTCGTCGCTGCCGGTGTATTCGTACTTCCACTCGTCCTCGTTGAACGTGAAGTCGGAAACCGTAAGTCCTTTGAAAGGATTGTAGAAGCCGCTGTTTTTCCAGGTGATCGCGTTTTCGTTGTCGTCGGTGAGCGCGGTGTAATGTTCTTCGTTCATGAAGTCCACGCTTACCATGGACGCGATTCCGTCCTGATTTTTATAGAACAGTCCGGTGGTAAGACCGGTGGTGGTGTTGACGTACTGCGAATACCAGTACTCGCCGTCCATTGCCGTTTTAACCACGTAGTTGAAGGTATTGTAATACTTTTCAACCAGTCCCAGCTGGTACAGATCGATGCTCATATAGCCCTCGAACGCCACTTTGTCGGCGGCAACGAGGTCGGCAAGCATATCTTCGGTGAGAGCGGGGCGCGCAAGCACGGTTATAACCTTTTCGTCGTACTTTGCGGGATTGAGATTGCTGGTTGCACGAACCGTGACGGTCGTGTCGGCTTCCACCGCGTTGGCGGTGATAACGCCGGTGTCTTTATCTATTTCGGCGTTCTCGAGTCCGCTTACTATGCTCCACGAAACCGAATCGTCGCCGAACGCGCCGGTTACGGTTGCGGTGAGAGTAAGCGTTTTTCCGCTGTACAGATTGCCGTCGACTTTAATCGCAACGGCGATTTTACCCAGACCCGCAAAGCTTACTTCGGTGGACGAAGCCGATTTTTTATAATGCGCGGCGACGGCGTACACCACTACGCTGAAATCGTCGTCAACGCTCGGCGCGGTAAACGAGTTGGTTTCGGCGGTATGCTCGGCGCCGTTGATAACCACTATGTACTTCTCGGCATTTTCGACGGCGTCCCAGGTGATGCGACCGGTTTTGTCAATGGCAACGTTCTGCGGAGCGGCGAGCGTACCCTTGATTTCGTACGCTTTTCCGGTTTGCTTGGCGCTGGGGTCGGAATTCGTATATCCTTCCGCAGTAGCGTAAACCGAATATTCGTAGTCGCTGCTCGTGTCGCTTACCTTAAAAGTCGTGGCGTCGGTCGAGTAGTTTACTCCGTCCACGATAACGACGTAGCCGGTTGCGTTTTCCACAGCGTCCCACGATATTACGCCCTCTTCCGTGCAGACGACGTTTTGCGGAGTGGCAAGCTTTTTGCCGTTATCGGTCGGATTGCACGCGAAAAAGCATACTCCGAGTGCAAGCGCGATCAGCACGGCGGCTATCGCTTTTAATCTTTTCATGTTTTCTGCCTCCTGTTTTGTGGGGATAATGACCAAACGGTGTGCGACGAGTGAAAAACTTCTCTTATAAAACCTGCGGGCACGATTGCAAACACAGCAAGCGCACCCGGCAGTTTTAGTCGCGCGGACCGAATAGTTTATCCGCTTTTATTTTGCCGCAACGAGCGTTACGGCGTTGTATTTTTGATTATTACGATCTCTTTTTCTTGAGAATGAACGCAACGCCCGCCAGAACGATTACGGACAGCATTGCGCCTGCCGCGTCGTAGCCGGTTTTGCTCTTGCAGTTTCCGCAAGACTTGTTGTCATCGGGTTTCTCGGGATCGTCGGGCGTGGGATCGGGCTTATCGGGATCGTCCGGATCCTTGTCGTCCTTGTGCTTTTCGTACTCGGAAACGAACTGATTGTACGCGGTGAGATCGAGCACTTCTCTCTCTGCGGGCGTAAAGTTTTTCAGTTTTGCCTGAATGTCTTCCATGGTGGGAATCTTGCTCTTGTCGTATTCGCCTGCGAGCGAATCGATTTCGGCTTGCAACTGTTTAACTTTGTAGCTTGCGTGCGAGAATTTAAGCTGTTTGATATAAGCGTACGCGTCGGTGGAAGCCTTGACCATTGCGTCCCAGGTTTCTTTATCGTAGCCGAACTGCGTGTAGTCGCCCTTGATACCGTTGTACGCGGTGACGGCGTCGCTGACCAGCGTTTCGTCCGCCATGGTGAGAACATCTTTCTTCATGATCTCTTCGGCGTACTCGATGAACTGAGCCATGCTGTTTTCCATTGCTACGAACGAGCTTCTTTCTGCGTCTTTAAGCTCGCCGAAGTACACTTCGTACACGATGGAGTCGTAACCGGAGATGTTCGCGTTGGACGGAACGACCATTTTAAGCGGTTCTTTCTTTCCGAGCAGGTCTACGAAGTTCATGTAGCACATATCCAGTCCGAACAGCTGATACTGACCGTACAGCTTTTTGTAGCCGGGATCGGTTTCGGCAAGCGTAACGCCGCTTACGTTCTCGTTTTCGAGTGCGGGAGCGTTGAGCGAGCGGAATTCCACTTTCTGCAACGCGTCGCATTTGTAGAACGCCATTTTGCCGATGGATTTAAGGCTCATCGGGAAGACGATTTCGGTGATATTCTTGTTCATGCTGCCCGCATAAACGTCTGCTTTTACCGTTCCTTCCTTGACGTTGAGCGTTCCGGTCTTTCCGCCGGGCACGGAAGAGAGTATCCACTTGCCGTTTTCGGCGCGCATATACAAACTTCCTTCGTATATTGCGGCGTTTTCAAATTCGCCGTCGGTGACTTCCTTGCCGTCCGACAGGAAATAATAGCTTTCGATGCCGTCGCATTCGAGGAACGCAGCCATGTCTACCGTTTTAAGATTTTCGGTGAATACGAACTTTTTAAGCGTTTTGACGTTCCAGAACGCGCCTTCGCCTATTTCTTCCAGCTTGTTTGCGGTGAAAGAAGTAAACGTGGGACCGCCCTTTGCGTCGTCGCGCTCGAATGCGTACGCGCCTATCTTTTTGAGGTTGTTTGCGGTGATTTCACCCTGAACGGGAACGAACGCGAATGCGCCGTATCCCACTTCCTCTGCGGAAGTCAGGTCTACGTTTTTCAGCGAGGTGCAGGTGTTGAACGCGTTGTCCGCGATAACTTTGACGTTGCCGAGGTTTACGCTTTCAAGCGAGGTGCAGCCCGCGAAAGTGCTTTCGTTGATTTTGGTAAGAGTTTCGGGCAGAACGACGGTTTTAAGCGACGAGCACATATAGAACACGTGCGAGCCCATATTTTCTGCGGTGAGCGAAGCGGGAAGCGTTACGTTTTCAAGCGAGGTCTGCGAAGCAAACGCGCCGTCGCCGATTTTGGTAAGAGTTTCGGGCAGGATGATTTCGGTAAATCTCGGAGCCGCGCCGCTTTCCTGTTCGTACTTGGCAAACGCGCCCTGACCGATTTCGACCACTGCGGGAACGATAACTTCTTCCAGTTTTGCGCAATCGGCAAATACGTATCCTTCGATATACTTGACGTTTACGAGGTTTGCCGTTTTAAGCGACGAGCAGTTGAAGAACGCTGCTTCTTCCAGTCTGTCGTCGGTTTTGCTGAGGTCGATTTCTTTAAGTTCGGTGTCGTAAGCAAAGCAGTACTTGCCGATATGAACGCCGCCTTTTTCGGGCATATTTACTTTGGTAAGCTTTTTGCAGTTCTGGAAAGCGCCCAAGCCGAGCTTGACGTTTTCGCCCACGGTTGCGACGGTGACCTTGCTGTTGAAGAACGCGCCTTCGCCGCAGATTACGTTGTCGCCGATATTTGCTTCGGCTACCGAAGTAGAGGAGAACGAATAGTCGCCGATTTCGGCAATGTACTGCATATTTTCAACCGTGGTAAGCTTTTCGTCGTTGTAGAACGAACGAACGCCGGTTACTGCCTTTCCGCCTGCCGCGAAAGTCACTTTTGCAAGCGAATCGCAGTTTGCAAACGCGTAGTCGCCGATTTTGATATCGGAATTGAGGAAGGTTACCGAGGTGATTGCGGTGCCGCCGAACGCGCCCGCGCCTATGGATTCGACTTCTGCGGGAACAGTGACGTCGCCGGATACCGCTCCGAAAGCCACTGCAACCAGTTTCTTTCCGCCGTCCGAATACAGCATGGTGCCTTCGTTATTGGTGGCAAAGTTTTTGTTGCCCGCCTCGACGGTGAATTTCTTCACGCCGGTGGTGCGGAAGCCGCTGCCGACGAAAGAAAGTTTGTTAAGGTCTGCGGGGATGATTATTTCTTCGAGGTTATTGCAGCTGTAAAAAGCGTTGAGACCGATGGTAACGTTGCCGCCGGGCAGCTTGATTTTTTTGAGCGCGGGGCAATCGTAGAACGCCTGTTCGCCGATAAGTTCGATTTTGCCGAGCAGTTCAACCGTTTCGAGGTTGGGGTTCTGGCAGAACGCGCCCTTATCGATATACAGCATATCGTTGTGGATAACCACTTTTTTGAGGTCGTTGCACTGAGCGAACGCGAACTGCGGAACAACGTTTGCGTACAGATCGACGGTGGTAAGACCGCTCTTTACAAACGCGCCGTAGGACAGCTTGGTGTCCGGTCCGAGAACGACGTTTTTGAGGTTGGTGCAGTTTTTGAACATTTCCTTACCTGCGTTGCGCAGTTTGGAAAGATCGACGGAAGTAAGTCCGGTGCAGCCCTGGAAAGCGGCTTCGCCGATAGAGTAGCACTTGTTAAGGTCGAGAGAAGTAAGCGAGGTGCATCCGTAGAATGCGTTTTTGCCTATTACTTCGACGTTACCGAGGTTGATGCTCTTCAACTTGGCGTCGCCGGAGAACGCGTATTCGCGCAGGTACTTGACTTCGCCTTTAAGTTCGACTTCTTCCAGTCCGGTGCAGTTGTAGAAAGCGTACTTTCTGATTTCTTCAACCGTGTCGGGCACTATTACCTTTTTGATAGAGCTGTTGGAAGCGGGAATTTTGTTTGCGTCGTAATCGTCCTCGTCCACTTCGATGGTGTTGTCGGTGGTATACAGGCAGAACGCGTACGCGCCGATATACAGAACGCCTTCCTCTTCGGGAATTTCGACTACGCCGTCTTCGACGTATCCTTTATAGGACACGAGCACGTAGTTTTCCACGACGAACGGGTTCTGAACGCTTATTCTGAAACGAGCCTTTATGTTGGAGCCGGAAAGCGAAGCGGTAATGGTTACCGAGCCTTCCTTCATTGCGGTTACGGTGCCGTCCTGATTGACTTTTGCGATAGATTCGTTGCTGGTCTGATACGACAATTCGTATTTGTCGGCAACGTACCACGGATCCATGTCGCAGGCAAGCTGAATTCTCTCGCCCGGGTACATTTTAACCGCGCCGGAAACCGACGTAATGAACTTTCTGTCGCCCGTTCTTCCTATTTCGCTGGTGCCGGCGGATCTGCTGTACGCAAACAGCGTATCGAAATAAGCAAAGCGCAGCGATTTTACCGAAGCGTCGTTTGCGTTATCCACGCCGTTGTTGGACATAACCGAAACTTCGCCTTCGGAAACGGGAGTTTTTGCGGTCGTAAGAGATATTTCGCTCTCCGGATCGAGACTCTGAGTAGCAGCCGTTCTCTTCTTGACGTTGATTATTATCATCGCCTGATGAGAAGGCAGCGATTCCTGAGAAATAACGCCGTTTCTGGTAGCCGTAATGGTTACTCTGCCGGGCTTGATTCCCTTTACCAAGCCGTCTTCGACTTCGGCGATAGAAGGATTGGAGGATTCCCATTTGAGGTATTTGAGATAGTCTTTGTTTGCGTCTACGTTCTCGTCGGAAGTAGCGAGTTTGTCGGTAAGATCGACAACTTCGTCTTCGTATACGGACAGAATGTTGAGCGCGGGGCTGTTCCAGTCGCCGTCTTTGGTGAATTTGATTTCGCCTGCGGTTCCGGGCAGCTGGCATACGAAGATATTGGAGTTGAGCGCGTAGTCGTCAACCGAGAATGCGAGCGAGCCGGAAAGCAGCTTGTCGTATCCCACGTTTTCGAGATAGTCGGTGATTTCTATTCTCACCTTATTGTCGGTACCCTTCTGCGAATAGACGGGGATAGCGTTTTCGGTGAGAGTGGTGTACGCGTTGCTTGCCGTGAACAGAATGGGCGTTACGGACATGACGTACTGGTTGTCGTAAACCACCATATTGATGTAGTAACGGTCTTTTTTAAGCGACTTGTCGTACACTTTTTCGTACGTGCAGCTCTTTACCATGGGCGCTTCGTTATCGAGCACGAAGTCGTACGTAAACGAATTGTTTGCGTTGGTGGTAACTCCGCCGTCGCCGTAATCGAGCTTTCCTACCATTTTGAACTGATAGGTACGGTTGTTTACCAAGCCCAGCGTTTTGGAATCGAGTTTAAGCTGGTTGAAGTACGGAACGGGTGAGCCGCCGTTGGAATAAGCCTTTCTTGCGTTGACTTCGGTTTTGCTCCAAACGACTTCGCCGGTGGTTTTGTCCACTATCGTGAAGTCCATGGTTTTCGCGCCGCGCAGCAGTCCCGCGTAAATGGTGGACAGACCGCTTATCGAGCCGAACGTATCGGAAATTGCGATATGATCGCGCGAAGCAACTATTTTATCGTACTTTTCGGTGTCGATATCGTACAGATAAGTTCCCAGCGGAATAATGTAGTTGTAGAAATAAGTTCCGTACGGGGTGGTTGCGTAGTAGTCGGCTTTAACTTTGTCTTCTTCGTCGAGCGAAGCGTCGTTTTTGTCCTTGTCTACTTCGTAGTAGTCCTTATCGAACATGGGCGCTTCGGTCCAGTCGCCGTAGAATGCGAGGAACGGAACGTTGAGGCTTACTTCGTCTTCGCCTTTGGAGTTTTTATCGGTGGTTTCGAGTTTTACGTAGCCTTCGACGTAGGTGCCGTACGTAAAGTATCTTTCGATATACGTTCTGTCGGCGTCGGAAATGCTGTACGTAAGTTTGACGGCGGTGGTTTCGCCTGCCTTTGCGGTAAGCGTAGTGCCGTTTACGGCGCCCTGAGTGGTGCTTTCGAGCTTCATCGAACCGGACAGCAATTTACCTCTTTCGGCAACGAAACGTTCGTCGGAAGAAGAAATTTCGTCGGTAAGACCCAGCACGCTGAGATCGTAATGGATATCCTTGTCGGAGAAGTTTACGACGTTGAACTCCATTTCGTAACTTCCCTTACGGGTGGGATCGTCTTTAAGTTCGAGCTTGGTTTTCTCGCAACCGGGAACTTCGATATACGCGCCGGTGCTTACTACCTTTTTAAGGCTGGCAAGTCCCGCGCCCTGTTTTCTGGGCGAATAAGCGATGCCGTAGCGGTCGAGCGCGATGGTTGCGGTGGACATAAGCAGACGGTTGGTCATCAGTTTTACTTCTTTTGCGTCGCCTGCGATGTCTTTGAAGTTATCTTTTACGTAGTGACGGATGAGCAGGGTGATGCCGCAGAGGTTGGGGCACGCCATACTGGTTCCGGACAACTGATCGTATCCGCCGCCGGGAACGGACGACTTGATGTCGCCGCCGTGAGCGGTGATTTCGGGTTTGAGTTCGAGGTTGGGCGAAGGTCCCCAGCTGGAGAAGTCGGACATGAACGGACCTGCCTGGTCGTCGGCGGAGAAGGTGAGTTTGCCGCTTGCGTACGCCGCGAGAGCGGTACCGTCTTCCTTGGAAATGGAGATGGTGGGCACGTGCTCGGTTTTACCCATGGACATGCTGATGTTACCTTCGACGTTGTTGTAAATAATACAAGCGATTGCGCCGGCTGCCTTGGCTTGCAGAGCTTTGTCCTCGAAAGTGCTGTCGCCGCGGCGAACGAGCGCTATTTTGCCCTGCACGTTGATGCTTGAATAGTTGACTTTAAGTCCCACGCCGGGAACGGTGACGTATTCGAGAGTATGCTCGGTTTTGTCGTTGATATCCCAGCCCATAGCCTCGTACAATTCCTTATAGAAATCGTTTTTCTCGGCTGCGGTGGAGTTGGAT
>CAKQJJ010000027.1 GCA_934247335.1 uncultured Clostridia bacterium
CTATTCCATCCGTAGGGGAGACCTGTGGTCTCCCGCTTCACAACACGGCGGGAGGGGAAACCCCTCCCCTACGATATAAAGTCATAATTCCAAAACAAATCACATTTTCCCAATTGTAGAGACAGTGCGCTACCTACTGTCCGCCACCTTTTTAAACCTTCCCCTCTCGCTTTCCTTGCACTATAAAACGCGGGACTTGTGCAAAACAAAACTTTTGCGCGCGGGAACGAAAAACGATCCGCAATCGCTTGCAGGGCGCAATTTAATATGATATAATGAAAAAAACGACCGCGGCGAATTGCCGTAAACGTAAAATCGCGCGGCACAAACCGAAAATAAACGAAAACAAGGAGAAAAAGATGTATAAAGTAACACTGCCCGACTGCGACGTGGAGATAACCTCCACCCCGTTCTGCGGCAAAAATCCGAACGGCGACGAAATTACCGTCAATTCGCGGTATATTGCGATAAACGGCAAGCCCTGGCTTCCGGTTTCGGGCGAATTTCACTACGCGAGATATAAACGCGAGGACTGGGATCGTGAGCTGTGCAAAATGAAAGCTTGCGGCGTGGACCTTATCGCGACGTACGTATTCTGGATTCATCACGAAGAAATAGAAGGGCAATTCGACTTCGAGGGGCAGCGTGACGTCCGCGCGTTCGTCGAATTATGCCAAAAAAACGGGCTGAAAGTGCTGCTTCGCATAGGTCCGTGGTGCCACGGCGAGTGCCGTAACGGCGGCTTCCCCGACTTTATTCAGCACCAGAATAAATTTAAATTCCGCACCAACGACCCCACTTATCTCAAATACGTGGAACGCTTTTTCGACAAACTGGGCGAGCAGGCAAAAGGTCTTATGTGGAAAGACGGCGGACCGGTCGTGGGAATTCAGATAGAAAACGAGTACGAGCCGTACGCCGAACCGGACAGAGAGCGTCGTCACGACCACATGCGCACGCTTAAAGAACTGGCGGTAAAGGCGGGCTTTGTCACGCCCCTGTACACGGCGACAGTGTGGGGCTACGCTTCGCTTATCGAACTGGAAGAATTGCCCGTTTCGGGCGGATATGCCGACGCCGCGTGGGATCATTCCTCCGCCGAGCTTAAAGAAAGCGGCAACTTTCTTATGAATCACTCGATGAACGACCCGACTATCGGCGCCGACCTTAGAAAAGACCTCGAAAACGCAACCGATTATGACGTGGACGTGCGCCTTACTCCTTATCTTACGGCAGAAATGGGCGGCGGCATGCAGATGACGCTTCTCCGCCGCGTGGTTATAGACGCGCTCGACACCGAAGCGATAACCGTAAGCAAATTGGGCTCGGGCGCCGCGCTCGTGGGCTACTATATGTTCCACGGCGGCACCAATCCCGACGGCAAACTTACCACCATGGAAGAGTCCGCTTATTCGGGATCGCCTTGCACTCTGCCCGTCAAGTCGTACGATTTCCAGGGCGTGTTGCGCGAAAACGGCGACGCTCATCCGTCGTTCGACCGTATTCGTCGCCGCCACCTTATGATAAACCAATGGGGCGACAAGATTGCCTCCACATTCCCTTTTATTCCCGAAGACTCGGCAAAAAACGCCGACGACTTCAAAACGCTTCGCTATTCGGTGCGCCACAATTACGGCGACGGCAGCGGCTTTATTTTCATCAACAACCACGTGCGCCGCAGACTGCTGGCATATCATAAAGACGTCCGCTTCGAGCTTGCCTTCGGCGGCAAAACGCTCGTAACTCCGCCGGTAAACCTTGCCAACGACGACATGAAAATCATTCCGTACAATCTCGATCTCGGCGGCAAAAAACTGATTTCCACCAACGCAACGCCTTTATGCAAACTCGGCGACCGCTACTTCTTCTTTACCGACGACAAGCCGGTTTACGAATTCGAGGGCGAGAGCGCGGAAATAATAACGCTTACCGACGAACAATCGCTTCACACGTTCAAACTGGGCGAAAGAGTGTTCGTTGCCGACAGTTCCTGCGTTTTGTACGAGCAGGACGGCAAAATTTACGCCGAATACTACGGCGAAGTGCGCCTTACCGTGTACGAAAAGACGGGCAAGCCGTACGAGATAATTCTGCCCGAAACCAAGGCGCCCGCTCCGTGCTTCATTATGCCCGAAGGCGACAAAACCTACCGCATTGACGTCGAATACCCCGTAGGCTGCGAAGCCGAGCCCATGCTTGTGATAAACTATCTCGGCGACACTGCCGAAGTTTACGACGCGGAAAACCCCGACAAACTTATATCCGACTGGTTTACCTGCGGACTGGAATACAAGCTGTCGCTCAATCAGTTCAACCGCCCCAAAAGCCTTTTGGTAAAACTCACCGACTTCGAGCCGAACAGATATTTCGATCTTCCCGTAAAACCGGGCTGCGAAGTCACAGGCGCGCATATCGAACTGCGCACGAAAAAAGAGATAGACAGTCTATTAAAATAAGCTTTAATATATAAAAACGCCCGCCAGAGCCGCTTTTTCAGACTCGAACGGGTATTTTTTTCGTTCTTATTCGTACTTGCGCTTCACCGGGCAACGCGTTTACGCGAATAGATGTCGTTTTGTCTTAAAACAGTTGACCGGGCAGTTTAAGTTTCTGTTTTTCGGGGAAAGTGCGGTCAAACGCCTCGAACGCTTCGGAATTTTTATCCGCGACGAAATACAAGTCGAGATCAGCATAAACGCCGGATTTTCCGCTTAAAAAGCCGCTTCTGAGTTCTTTTACGAGAAAGTAATCGGCGGCGGGGTCATCCAAGTAGACTATGCCCTTGGTTTTTGCCGGCACGAAACCGCTCTTGCCGTAAAAATCGATATTCCCGGTAATAAACAGCGCGCCCGCTCCCGTATCCGCCGCCTTTTGCATGGAATAGTCGAGTAGCGTTTTGCCGTAACCGCGGCGTTTGAACTCCGGCAAAATGCCGATGGGTCCGAACGTCATGACGGGCAGAACGCCGCCGTCCGACAGTTTTACTTCCGCCCGAGCGTACGCCACCTGACCTATTTCCTTTCCGTCCAGCAGCATAATAAGATCCAACTCCGGCACGAACGCGGGGTTATTTCTCATGCAATGCAGAACGAAATGTTCCGTACAACCCGGACGGTACACGTTCCAGAACGCCTCGCGGACGAGGTTTTCGGTTTCGCGGTAGTCTTTTTCTTCTTCTCTTCTTATACTTATATTTTCTTTCATTTTTATTTCCTTAAATTTATTCTCACGCGAAAATTCTTGCGATTTCCATGGTGAGTATTTTCATTACGACGCCGCACGACATTACGTAAAACCAGATTTCGCGTGCGGACTGACTTTTTGCTATCGGGGTGGCAATCAGGGCAACCGTTATCGCAAGCGCGCCTATTGCGCCCACGATCGTAGGAACGCTTATAAGCTTGAAAATTCCCGGCTGGCAGCTGCCGTCTATGGCGTTCTGAATGGTTTTGTCCAGCCCGTCGCGCGCGGCTGCAAAACAGCACACCACCAGTCCGAACGCGGCGACGAGAAGGCTTCTTCTGCCCCAGTACTGAATATTTGCGTGATTGAACACCGAATAGCCGATAAAAGCAAGCAGTGCGGCAATCATTATCGTAGTTGCGGTGGTCACCGCGTTTCCGAAATAAAGTTTCATTGGTTTATACTCTCCTTTTGGTTAATATCGTTTTCTTTTTTGCCAAATCGCTCCGCTTGGTCGTCGAAGAACAGATGCAGTCCGAGCGCCGCGTTAAAGCCCGTGGCGGCAAACACGCTGAACCTTTCCACTACTCCGAAATACGCGGCGGGCACGATTTTCATTCCGAGCGCCCCGGTAAGCATCATTAAAAGCGCAACCAACGCGCAAATTCCGTACGAACGGCAGCTTTTGTCTTTTGCCCACGCGATTACGATAATCGTAAGCGACGCAATGGACAACAGCACGACTAATGCAGTTACGATCATGTGCATGACGTCCTGAAAAGCGCCCGCATAGCCGCTTTCGCTTAGCGGAAAGGCTCGGTATCCGACGGCGGAAACCCACTCCATTACGGCGAAAATATACACTCCGACGCGCAAAAGCTTGTTCTTTTTGCCGCGAATGCCCAGGCAAACTACGGTTACGCACAGCGTTTCGCACACGTTGTAAAGCGCCGTAAGACTGTTCCACAGCGATAGCGACGGCGAAGAAGCTGCGCTTAAATCGCTTACCGCCTGACTCAGCCAATCGTAACCGGGATAGGCAAGCGGCGAAAATATAACCGCGACGGCATACGAAACAAAGCTTACGACTCCCGCAAGCCCCAAAACGTTTAACATAGATTTTTTCATTTTTATTCCTCTTGAATATTCGTCGGCAGATAAGGTTAAAGCCGTAAAAATCTGCCGCGTTTTTTTGATTTTATTTTGCAGAAATATTATAGGTATCGAAAAACAGCTTTACGTGTTCGTCGAGTTTTTTCAGGCACTCTTCTTCGCGCTCGGGCTGTCTGTCGCACACGCCGAGCAGTGTGATTACTGGCGAAACGTACGCGTACGCCAGCGTTACGGGATTCAGGTTTGCTATTTCTCCCGCTGCGATAAGATTACGGAAAATATTTGCGTGGTACTCCACCATCCGATCGACGTAACGCGCCGAATACAGCGCGGCAAGATCGGGCGAGCGGAACTGCTCGATGGTCATCATGCGGCGAAACAGCGAAACGTTTTTGTCGTGCAGCGAATACAGAAAAATTCCGCGCACCTTTTCGGTAAGCGCCTGCACGGTAATATGCCCGAAAGTTGCAAAATCTTTCGTTACATCCTGAACGTGCACGTCAAGATTGTCGGTATCGCGCTCGTAACGCGCCGACGTGTCTTCCACTATCGCGTCGAAAATAGCCTGCTTGCTCTTGTAGTGATTGTATAAAGAAGGCGCCTTTATGCCCACCGCGGCGGCTATTTCGCCCACGCTTACGGCGTCGTATCCGCGCTCCGAGAACAATTCGAGCGCTTTTTCTATTATTTCTCTTTTCGTGTCGTCCTGTTTCATACCTGCCTCGCAAAACTAACTAATGTTCGTTAGTTTGATTATAGCACTTGTCGCTTCCTTTTGTCAAACGAATTTTTGCCGTTTTTAATTTTTTTATAAATTTTTTTCAAGACGAAAGCCGATAAAATCTTTTTTCTTTATAAAAACGCTTGACTAACCGAAAGCCGCGTGATATAATACACTCGTTACGTAACATATGTTACGAATAAATACGTACGGAGGGCGATCGTTTTGCCGGCAAAACCGAAATTTACCAAAGCCGAAATAATAGAAGCGGCGTACGAAATCGCGCTTAAAGGAGATTTGTCGCTCGTGACGGCGCGCGAAGTGGGAAAAGCACTGGGCACCTCTTCCAGTCCTATTTTCACGGTGTTTGAAAATATGGAGCAGCTTAAAGCGGAAGTGTGGAAAAAAGCCATGTCGGAGTTTTACGCGCGCGTCGAAAACGCCGAAAAAGGCGACTTGCCGTACCGCAACGTGGGTGTGGAAACGGTTAAAACGGCGGTCGAACAGCCAAACCTTTTCCGCATACTGTTTATAAACAAGCGCCCCACAGAGTGCAAAAACTTAAACGTCGGCAGCGAAGAAGCAACGCTTAATCGCATTTACGCGCTTATCGCAAACAGTTACAATATAAGCCCCGATCAGGCAAAGCTGATTCACGACCAAATGTGGTTTTACACGTTCGGACTGGCGATGCACTGCGTAAATCAGCCGTTGACCGAAGCGGAAATAAAAACTCTTTTGTCGCTGCAATTTCACGCCGTACTCGATTTCGTGACAGAGGGCAAAGAAAAAGAAATATTAAAGTAAACGGGAGAATTTATGGAAAACATAATAGAAATCGAACACTTATGTAAGAATTTCGGCGACGTCAAAGCGGTTGACGACCTGTCGCTGAAAGTAAAAACGGGCGAGCTTTACGCCTTTTTGGGCGTGAACGGCGCAGGCAAGTCCACCACTATTTCGATAATATGCGGCACGCTTGCAAAAACCTCGGGCAGCGTTAAAGTCTGCGGCGCGGACGAGCATAATTTCGACAGCGCAAAAAGAGAACTGGGCGTAGTTTTTCAGTCGTCGGTACTGGACAAATCGCTGTCTGTGCGCGACAATCTTAAGTTCCGCGCGTCTTTATACGGAATAGAGGGCAAAGATTTTGAAAACCGCCTTCGCGAGTTGGACGAACTGCTGCACTTTTCCGAATTTATCAATCGCCCGGTGGGCAAGCTTTCGGGCGGACAAAAGCGGAAAATAGACGTTGCCCGCGCGCTTATTCATCGCCCGAAGCTGCTTATTTTAGACGAGCCGACCACCGGACTGGACCCGATGACGCGCAAAACGCTGTGGGAAGTGATATATTCGCTGCAAAAAAGCACCGGCATGACGGTATTTTTGACCACTCATTATATGGAAGAAGCCGCCGAAGCGGACTACGTAGTCATTATCGATCACGGCAAAATCTCCGCCGAGGGCACTCCTCTCGAACTTAAAAACAAGTACACGGGCGACTTTATCACGCTGTACACGAACGACGAAGCCGCCGTCAAGTCGCGGGGGAAATCTTACGAGGCGGTTGCGGACGGATTCCGTATAGCGGTTAAAAACACGGAAGAGGCAACCTCGCTTATCGTTGCCCGCCCGGAACTTTTCAAAGACTACGAAATAATTAAAGGTAAAATGGACGACGTGTTCATCGCGGTCACCGGCAAAAAAACGGAGGAACAATAATGAAAACTCTCATTTCATTCACAAAACGAAACATACAGCTGTTTTTCAAAGACATGGGGCTGTTTCTCGTGTCGCTCATAACGCCCGCGATACTGCTTATTCTGTTCGTGACTTTCCTCGGAAGCGTGTACGAAAACTCGTTCGTGTCCATTCTCGAAAAGTTTAGCATAACGGCGGACGACAAATTGATTAAAGGCATGACGGGCGGACAGCTCGTGTCGTCGCTGCTTGCCACTTCCTGCGTCACCGTTTCGTTCTGCTCCAACATGATTATGGTGCAGGACAAAGTGTACGGAATGACCAACGACTTTTCGATAACTCCCGTCAAGCGCTCCACTATGGCGCTGTCGTACTACATCGCAACCTTCCTCAACACGCTTATCGTATGCCTGTTTGCCATGGCGGTCTGCCTCGTCTATCTTGCGTGCGTGGGCTGGTTTTTGAGCTTTGCCGACGTAATGCTCATTCTTCTGGACGTCGTGCTTTTAACGCTGTTCGGAACGGCGCTGTCGTCGGTGATCAACTTCTTCCTCTCTTCGCAAGGTCAGATTTCCGCAGTCGGCTCGATCGTAAGCTCCATGTACGGCTTTATTTGCGGCGCGTACATGCCGCTGAGTCAGCTTCCCGCATGGCTTAAAACTTTCGTGTCCTTCCTGCCCGGAACGTACGGCACCTCGCTTCTTCGCAATCATTGTCTTCAAGGCGCGCTGGACGAGCTTGCCTCTTCCGCCGCCGTGCCCGGAGAAGTAGCGGACGCCGCGGTAAAAGCGATAGGCGAGGGCGTGGACTGCACGGTTCAATTTGCCGGCGCGGACGTTCCGCAATACGCGATGTTCATTATTCTCGCGGGTTCGGTGGCGGTGCTTATCGCCGTATACGTGCTTCTCAACAAATTCGTCGTTAAGAAAAAGAAATAAAGAAAGTCCAATCGAATTAAAATTCATTCACAATAAAAATTTATCGCGAAAAAATTTGACTGATCCGAGCAAATGTGTTATACTTTGTCCGGATCGATTTTTTTATCGAAATACAACTTAAAGGAGAATATGATAATGGAATTTTCGGGCAAAACCGTGCTTATAACGGGAGCCGCGAGCGGAATAGGGTTCGAGTGCTGCCGCGAATTCGGCAAAAACGGCGCCTCTATAGTCATGTGCGACGTAAACGAAACCGCAATGAAAGAAAAATCCGCCGCTCTCGTGCAGGACGGAATTAACGCTCTTACGATCAAAACGGACGTGCGGAACTACGAGGAAGTAAAAGCGGCGTGCGGTGCGGCTTACGATAAATTCGGCTCGCTGGACGCGGTTATATGCTGCGCGGGCGGCACGGCAAAACGCATGCTTGGGTCAACCGAGCCGACGTTCTGGGATACTCCCATCGAGGTTTACGACTGGGGCATCGACGTCAATCTGAAAGGTCCGTTTTACTTTGCTCACGCGTCCATGCCGTACATGATTAAATCGGGCGGCGGCGTGTTTATCTGCCTCGGCTCGGTTACCGGTATCGACGGCGACGGGCTGGGAATGGACTACGCGACAAGCAAAAGTTCGCTTATGAGCGGATTTGTCAAAAGCGTGGCTATGGCGGGCGCAGACCACAATATACGCGCGTGCTGCGTAGCTCCCGGACCTGTTCTGACCCGCGCGGCAATGAATAATATGCCCACGCTTATGCACAGAGCCGCCGAGCCTATGGAAATAGTAAACGCCATATACTTCCTGGCGTCCGAAAAGGCGTCGTTTATCACGGGAACCACGCTTTTGGTGGACGGCGGACACGTTCTCGTAACCAATAAATCGTGGGGCGCAAAATGAAAGCGAGTTTTTTAAATTCCGGCAAGCCGCTTAAAACGGCAATGATTCAGGTTAAAACGGCGAACGAAGCGATTGCCGCAATCGAAAGCGGCTTAAAACAGGGTGCCGACGCGTTCGGCTGGCAGCTCGAATGCTTAAACGCCGACCAGATCAATCGAAAAACGCTTGAAAACGTCTTTTCGGCGGGCTGCGGCAAGCCTTTTTACGTCACGAATTACAAGTGGGTGAGTAGTAGCGATAAGCCCGAAGAGCAATACTTCGACGAGCTTTTGCTGGCGCTTAAATGCGGCGCAACGCTTATCGATATGCCCGGCGATTCGTTTTCGCCAGCACCCGATCAGTTGACGTACGACCAACAGGCGATAAGTAAACAGATAGAATTTGCGCAAAAAGTGCACGATCTCGGCGGGGAACTGCTTATTTCTTCGCACGTTCCCGATTTTCGCAGCGAAGACTACGTGCTCGGAATGGCGTTCGAGCAAAAGCGCCGTGGCGCCGACGTTGCTAAAATAGTGACCTTTTCGCACGACGACGAACAGCTTACCGATAACCTGAAAACCACAGTGCGGCTCCGCGAAACCCTCGGAATTCCGTTTTTGTTCCTGTCCGGCGGCGAAAAGTGCCGTCTGCACCGCCTTGCCGGTCCGCTTCTCGGCGCTTGCATGTGGCTGTGCGTTGCCTACCGCGCGCCCATCACCACCCCGCCGCAGCCTCTCCTCTCCGACGTAAACGAATTTATCCGCATCCACGAAAGCAAGGAGTGAAGTAACTTCTTTTTTCAGACGAAGAAAAAAGAAGGTATCTCACACAGCCGAGGACGCCTGTCACCGACTGTAAGAATAATTTCGTTTGATATTAACTTACGACTTCTTTTAAAGCCTCTCACTCCGGGAGAGGTGGCGCCGTCAGGCGACGGAGAGAGCTTATTCTCGGTACTTGGCGGGCGAACGCAGTTCGTCCGCATTTTTAATTCCTTTGGACATTCAATATAAAAAGAGGCATCTGTTTTTCCACAGTGCCTCCTCTTTTCTTCTTACTTTCGGCATGTATTGCTACGACAGTCTCACTTGAAATTTTAAAACCTTATTATATTCCGATGCTCTGATTCATAAAACTAAAATTTTTACTCATTGAAATTTACATATGTAAAAATCATTTCTCACCTTAAAATCCGACGTGTCGCAAATAGGAGATATATAATTTTTTTATTTATTGTCAACACTCTCCTCATCTTTATTCAACAAAAGCAATCTATCATAAATTTCTTTTAGGCGAGCAACCGTCTTTTCCAAATCTGCCATAGTAGAGACAAATTCCTTTCTAATTTTGTCTTTTTCCGCAGCGACCTCTGTTTTAAGTTTTACTTCTTCTACTCTCAAAGCCTTTATTTGCTCTTGAAGCGCCTTCTTTTCCTTAAACTTAAATAAACCCAACTCTTTTTTTTGCTCTTCTAACGCACCTATTTCATCTTGTTTCTTTATAAGCAAATCAAGAGAGGGAATATTTACTTCTCCATTTCGTATTTCTTTCAATCGCGCCACAGCTTTTTCTTTGATTATCTCCAAATCATTACATTCTTTCTCCAAATTTTTTTTCTCTTCTGCGCGCTGTTTCCAATATTCATTAATTTCTATTGCTTTTAATTCTTTGCGTTTTTGCAAAATCCATTCCTTTATACCGTTGTACTTCTCCTCCACCTCATTAAAACGCTTTTCTCCATCCTTACATTGTGCCCAAGTCGCTAAATGATCATGACTCCTATCTATAACTTCTTCAATAATACCCAAGATATCCTCTGAAATACTATTTTGATCCTTTACGTTATTGATTATCTCGGTGCAAACGTTATATACAGCTTCACTCATAGACGAGAACGCATCAAAGCATATTTTAGCCGCATCGTCAATAATTTTATTCGCCGTTAAAAGCTCGCGCTCAGCGTAAATAAGCACTTCCCTTCTCTCATCATACGAAGACTTCTCTTTTACTTCTGCCGTTGCACCGTCGGTTTTTTGTTTTATTTTTTCCCATTCTTTCTTCTGCTCAATCCAATATGTTGCAAAAACAGTGAATATCTGCATCTCCACGCGTGCAATAATTACAACCACCCAAGGATGACATAAAGATAAATAGTCTTTATCATCCGCAAAAAATTCGCGAATAATACTAACTATGCTTTGCACCTCGTTTGATATTTCTGCAATTTGAGGATTTTCGACCGTTGAACTCCTCGAATTAATCACAGCACTATATCCAATAGCCATAAAGTTTTTAGGTTCAGCACTCAATATTTCATTACATAACTGTCTTGCTTTAGTTATGTTTTTATTAACATCAAATTCACGCTGGAGCTCTTCAATTTTACTTATAGTTTCTGTTGTAAATTGTTCCATTTATTCCTCCTGTTTTTCTAATTTTTTATTCTTTATCCATTTTTTGAGTGGCTTTTAAGATATTTAAATACTACATCCTTAATCAATAAATAATGTTCTATAAATTTTTTCTCTACTCAGGCTACAAATGATCAAACAAGACACATTATCATAAAAGTCACATTTGCACTTGTAAATAGCAGAACTTTTTATATGATACAACGCATGTCACTTTACAAAAGCGAACTTAAAATCGGTAATCAAAGTCACAAACATCGACTTGTATTATTTATTAACTAGGATCGTATTCAGCACTATAACCGCACTTATCACAATGGTACTGGGCTTTTTTCTTGCTGTTTACCCCTGCCACTGCTCCAATTGGCCCAAATAAGAGTGACCCAAACACAGCTTTTGATGTGCTAAAACCATCGTTCCTATAACCTTTAAAATGCCAATCAACCCTACTGCCGCATATCGGACATTCAAACGGTGCTTTCATATTATAATTCTCCTTTTTATAATAAAATTTTTTGTCAAGCGAAATAGATTAACAAATTTCGTTTAAGCCCAACTTGATAATTAATTGCAGTCCTTCCGATTCACCACACCCATATTTGGCCATTTCACATCCATCTGCTACTCCTGACCATTGCTTGAAATATTCATCGATTTTCGGAATTTGTTCCGCACAAAAATTATTTCGTTTAAAATCAGAAGTATGTGCAGAATATAAACTTGAAGCAATACCGATTTTAAGCAAACTTTCAACACTTTCACAAGTCTCGGAAATTCCTTGTGAAATAAGATCAATTATGGTATAAAGAAAAATTCTTATATTCGGCATCTTTTTTTCACACATTTAAACCACCATCTCCTTAGTTTTTCAATTTCATTATACATCATTTTGTGGCGTATGTCAAGTGTTTTACATCATTTTGTGATATAAATTAGATATGGATTTAGCAAGAAAAGTGGGCGAAAACTTAAAGGCTGCGAGAAAAGCATGCGGACTGACTCAAAAAGAGGTAGCCAACAAAATGTTCATGACGCAGCAACAATACAGCCGTTTTGAAAACGGTGTTTTCGAACTGAACTATTCGCAAATTACCGCTCTTTGCGCACTTTTCGAAATATGCCCTAATGAATTATTTGACGGTTGCCATCCGAATACGGAAAACTCGCCGCACAAATAAACTTCCGCAGATTTTATCTCATAATAAAATCATCACCATCACAGCTGCCCGTAGGGGGAGACCTGTGGTCTCCCGTCAAACGATCCCACCGTCTTCTCGCTAAACGCTCGAATCCACCTCCCTTGCAAAGCAAAGGAGGCTTTTTTTAGAAGTCAAAAATTTGTGACAAAATGAAATTATTCAATATTGTAGGGACTTTCGTCCTCGGCTGTCCGAATAGAACGGCGGGAGGGGAAACCCCTCCCCTACAAATCGGAAA
>CAKQJJ010000028.1 GCA_934247335.1 uncultured Clostridia bacterium
CGCGTCGATTCTGCGAAAGCCCGGTCTTCTCCCGATTAAATTTCCGTCCGTCGTGTCGTGCGCGAGCAGCGTTATATCGAACAATAAACCGCCGTCGAAAACCTTGTATAACGATTTCATGCGCGCGGGCGCGTCGGGATAGGTTCGGCAAAACCACGAATATGTTTCGCCGGTGGCTTGCTTAAAATAAACGTAGTTTTCATATACCGTAAGCTTTTTCAGCTGCGCTTTCACGCCGGGGTCGTCGCACCGCGCTATCATCGTATCGAGATCGCCGTTCATAAGCCGCGCCCTCTCGAAAAGGTAATCCCTTTCGTTTCGGGTTTGGACACGCCGAGCGACAAGCCGATTTCTTCGCCGGCAGTTTCCGACAGTTTCTCTTCTTCCGAAAATCGTTCCGCACGAACAGCGCTTTCCGCCGCATAGCCCGTTTCGCGAAGAAAAATTTGCCCGTAAAACCAATTTAAGCGCGAATAATCGGTTGCAAAAAGGTTTTCGAGAAGTCTTAAATGCAGGGCGATAAGCTGCTCGGCATTTTCCTTCTTTTCCTCGTTTTCTTTTTGTTCTTCGCGGCGTTCCTCTTCCTTCGGTTGTTGCTCGTCGGTGCGAGCGTGCCGCAACAGTAGCGCTTTAAGTAAAAAGTCGTACAGCTTTATCGAATAATCGTCGGCTGCGACGGCAAGCGGTTTTCTGTTTATTTTAACCGTGTAAACCTTGGACGAAGGCAGTATTTCGCCTATTTCGTTGTTCCCGTCGTAAAAAACGATTGCCGAGTCCCGTCGGACGCACGAAGCGCAAAAACGAACAAGGTTTGCTTTCTCGTGCGGGGTCAACGACGAAAACACGTCCTTGCGAAAGGCTGCGCGGTAGTACATTTTCACCGCCGAGCGATCGTAGGGATTTTTGGTAAATATCATCCGGCATTTTCTCCCGTATTAAATCTTCTGAACTTCTTTAAGCTGAATGTGTTTTTCCGAGTCGGACGTGAAAAACAAAACCAGCCTGTCTTTCATGCTCTTTGCGCTTGAAACGATTACCTGACCGGACAGATAATAGCCTTGCCTGAACAACTTCTTTTTAAGTTCGCCGCCCCGGAACGTTCCGATAACCGCTCCGCTGTTTTTGTTGAGCGGTTTGGGGAAGCCCGAAACGATATCCACTGGAGGCAGCTCGATCGGCTCGTCCGAATAGAAATCCAGCTTGACTTTGTACGACGAAGTGACCGACGGCTTGAAATCGAGGCAATACTTTACAGCCGTTTTCTCGCGGTTGTCGATTACCTCCGGCAGGCAGGTCGCGCCGGAATACAGCTTTTTGCCGCCTTCGATAAATTCGGCGAACAACGTTACGTAATACACTCCGGGACGAAGCGCGATATAAAAGCCCTTGTTGTCGTTGAACTCGGCTGCCGAGCAGGTTCGTTTTTCGCCCTGATCGTCTATCGATTGCGCGAATTTCTGATTGTTTATAATCGCGATGACGTTGCGAACGGACGGCGCAATCGTTCCTTCAATGGTAATGCTGCCGTTTTTTTGCACGACGTTCAGGTTTTTTACGCCCTGAACCGTGTTTATGAGCAGGGGGTTGCTGACGGCGTACAACTGCTCGTTTTCGACCACGGGATACAGCCACAAAATTTTACCTTCGGGAATATAAAACCGCAGTTTGTTTTCCGCAACGGAAACGCTGTCGAGCGGCTTTAAATCGCGGCATTTTTTCGCGAAAGCAGATTTTTCGTCCGCTTCGCCGAAAGCGAATTCGGTGTAATTGTCGCAAGAATACAGGTTTATCGCTCCGCCCGACGGCATATCGCTGTCCAGAACGAAGTCGACGCTACCGCCGCCAGACAGGCGTACGTTTTTAAGTTCTTCGGGGATACTGAACGCCTTATAAGTCGCGCGGACGCCGCACGAAACGCATTCGCCGCCGTCGTAATCGTATTTACAGACGACGAGGTAGCTGCACTTGTCCTCTCCTGCGGAGCGGTCGGTGAAGCCTTTCAGTCCGTCCGTTTCGATTTTGGTTCCGTCCTGCGGAGAAGACGGCGGAACCGAACCGGCTTTTTTGTAAACTTCGACGCACTTAACGTTGTCGGGTTGAGTCCACGACGCTTTTATCGCGCCGGAAATTTTTTCCTGACGAATGGCTTTTACGTCGGGGAAAACCGCTGCCGGCTCTTCGCTGCGTGCAACCGAAGAGGCAACCTCTCCGCGCACTGCGAACACGCCGTAATAATAGGGCGTTGCGGGCGAAGCGGACGCGTCTTCGGAAAAGTTGACCGACAATTCTTCGTCGATGATTTCTCCGTCGCGTTCGTCTGCGGGCGGACTGCCGGCTTTTCGTATTACCGAATAGGTTACGGCGTTCTGATTTCCGTCGGTCATCCAGTCCAGCTTTACCGAATTTTTAATTACGCGGACTTTGAGATTTTTCGGGCTTTTGGGCGGATAGCTTTTAAGCACCTGTTTGGCGCTGACGCAATCGGCGCAAATTTCGAGCGCTTTGCCGCAGTTTTCCACGGCTGCTTCTTCTTTTCCCGATTTCAACGCGACGGCGGCGCTGTCTACGAATTGTTTTGCCGATTTTATCGCCGCGGAAATTTTGCTTTCAAACTCTTTCGTCTCGAAAGTGGGGTCTTCGACTTTCAGTTTGGAAAGCAGTTCGTCGGCTTTATAAAAGCATTTTTTTGCTATCTGAACGCCTATTTCCTTTACGTACTTGTCGTAAAGCGCGTTTGCCGCGGCTATTTTCTTTTTGCGCTCGTCAAGCTGCCGCTTTGCCTCCGTCAGCGCCTTGCACACCACGCTTTCCGGGAACTTTTCGTACTCGGGATAGACGTTTTCCATGGCGTTTATCGCGCCGATAAGGTCCATTTCGGAAGAAGCGGGATTTTTGAGCAAAAAGGCGAACTGCTTTTGAGCGACGTCGAATTCGCCGCGATTGCCAACAGTTGCTCCGCACTTGGGACAAGCGTTGTTGCCGTCCGCAAGCGACATTATTTCGCCGCAGTTCCAGCATTTGATTTCGAGCGGTCTGCCGCACACGGGGCAATTTTTAAGACCTTCGCGCCAGACGTACGATTTTCCGCAATCGTCGTACGGGCAAACGGCTATTTTTATCTTGTCGGCGCCTTCACGGGTAATTTTGAAATTCTCCATGTAGGCGTACAGTTCTTTTTCCGCAGCTTCGGCGTCGAGTCCCGCGCACGAGCGCATGGCGTCGAGGCATTCGGTGAAAAACTTATCGTTTATCGCGCGGACGCCGCTGTCGTACAGCGTGGACAAGTTGTCCCACACTTTGACTTTGCATTTGAGATATATGTCGTACTCTCTTTTGGCGGCTTCCGATTTGAACACTACCTTACCTATACCGGAAAGGTCCTGCGAAGCTTTGGCTTTGGCGTCGTTTGCCTTTTTTGACGAAATATTGTAGATTTCTTCCTGTTTTTTGAACAGTTGATCCAGCGGCGTATTGTCGGGAAGCTCGGAAAAATCGTACAGATCTTTCTTTGCTATCGTCTTTAAGTACGCTTCCATTTTTTTGAAATTGCTGAACGCTACTTCGCGCTTGACTCCGGCTATTTTTTTGAGAATTACGCCGCCGTCGAGCAGCGTTTTTATTCCGTCCAAAATATCCTGCGCGGTAATGTAAAAGCGCTTTGCTATCTCGTCGATTTTTGTGTCTTCTATATATCCGCTTTTACAAAGCGTGGAAGCCATGTTTATCGCGCGTTTTTTGTAAAATTCCTTTGCGCGTTCGGCTTCCTTTTTTCTTCCGCCGGACGACGGCGTATAAACGTACGATCCGTTTGCGTCCTGAGAACAAACGGCGTCGTTTAACATCGTCTGATCGATGTCTTCTTTAAGTTCGTTTAATCTCGCGGTAATCGGATTGACGTTGCGCGCGAAAGTGTTGCGTTTTGCGATAAGCGCGTCGGTTATCTTTTTCGTATTGGTTTCGGTGGGCGCGATATCGAACGCAATAAAATAGTTCAGGTCAGAATTTTTCAATTCTTCCGCAGTTCTTATTTTGGAAATCGCCATTACTTTTCTCCTCGGAATGTCGTAAACAAAATTATGTGATTAAATCGCAGTCGGAAAAAACTACGCAAGGCTTATTTTTTCGGCGCCTTCGGTTATTGCCTGCGCTATCGACGAGAACGCGCCCGACACGTCGTTGAGATCGGTTTTAAGCGCGGCTTCGTCCGAGGACGCAATTTTGCGCAAAAAGTTTGCGTTTGCGTCGCCGATTCCGAGCGCGACTATTTCTATTCCGGCGTTTTTCAGACGTTTTGCGCTGCCGACTTCGGAATCTCCGTCAAACCACTCTCCGTCCGTAAGCACCACGATATAGTTTTTGTCGCTCATGGTTCCGAAATTCTTTTCGAGATATTTAAGCGGACCGTTGGTTCCTCCGTCCGGATCGGCGGTGGCTTTGTCTATCGCGCGGTAGATGTCTTTGACGTTGGAAGAAAGTTTAAGCAGTCGGTTGACGTTTGCGTTGAACGCTATTACGCCGATTTTGCTGCACGTAAGATCCATGTCGTTTACGAATCTGCGAGCGGCGTCGCGCACCTTTGAGCGGCACGAATACATACTTCCTGACGCGTCGATTGCAAGGTATATGGACGAGGTTACTTTGGTTTCCACTATTACGGGCTTTTCGTCCATCCAGCTTACGTCGTCGGGCACGTCGGTTTTGGTGACGGTGAGGCGTTTGCCGGTTTTTCGCTGAACCGCGGACACGTCCACCATTCCGTTTTCGTTGTACGAATAGCTGATATCGACTATCGTTTCGCGTTCCTGCTGCGGCTCTATTCCGTTTATCACGTATTTGCCGAGAATGAAATTATCGCTTGGGGTATCGCTTTCGCCCTGCAAAATATAGACTTCTATTTCTCCGCTTCCGTCGCGGCGCGTGGCTATCTGGAACGGACGCTGCATCGAGGACGGAACGGACGTATTTTTGGGGATGATTATCGTGTTGACATAACGCGATTTATCTTCGGACACGGACAACATGCCCAGGCTGTGAGCGGTAACGTCGCGAATACTGTCCGCGCTGAGGCTGAGTACCCGCTTTTCTCCGGGCGCGCTTTTTGCAGCCGAAGAGCTTCCGAGCGACAGACTTATCGTTTTTTCCGAGCATATTGCCGCCTGTATGGCTGCGCCTCTCGCGACGACAGTATCGACGTCGACGCCGGTGATGGGCTGCTTTCCGTACTCGCGCAATATCATTTCGCGGACCTGCGGCATACGCGTGGAACCGCCGACGAGCACTACTTCGTTAAGTCCTGCGCCGTGAATATCTTCGCCGATATCGCCCAGGCACTGACTGATAAGCGACTGAGTTTTGCCGAGAAGGCTGCTCGTTTCGTTATCGAACCATTCGCGGGAAACTTCGTAATGCCCCACGCAGCCCTCGCACGAAACGTTGGCTTTGACCACGGGGAACTGAGTGAGCTTTTTCTTTATCTGCTCCGCCTCCACCTGCAATTCGTTGTCCGAGTCGGGAAAATCGCGGATACATATGTCGAATTCGTCCTCGAAACACTGTTCGAGATAATTTTTAATAACCAGATCCCAGTCTTTTCCGCCCAGCTGATGATCGCCGTCGGTACCCAGTACCTGCACCGTCGAGCCGTCTACTTGCGCCACGGTGACGTCGAAAGTTCCGCCGCCGAGATCGTAAACCATTACTTTTTTGTCGTGCTCTCCGGTTAAACCGTACGAAACTATCGCGGCGGTGGGCTCGTTTATTATTTTAAGAACGTTTAAGCCCGCTTTTTGTCCTGCGCGCATGGTGGCGTCGCGCTGAGCGTCGTTGAAATACGCGGGAACGGTTATTACCGCGCCCGTAACGCTGACGCCGTTGGTGCTTTCGATATCCTCGATAAGTGCTTTTAAAAATATTCCGGAAAGATCCTCGGACGAATACGACTGTCCGTCCAGAAACATCGAAAAGTTGGGGTTGCCCATCCAGGACTTATAAAACGACGCGGTATTCTGGTTGCCCATACCCTGCAAATCTTTGGCTTCCGCGCCGATTGTTATCGTGCCGTTTTCGACGCACACGACCGACGGGGTAGTATCGCTTCCGAGACTGTTTTTTAAAATTTTCGTCGTTCCCGTAGCTTTATCGAAAGTCGCGACAGCCGAATAAGTGGTTCCGAGATCTATGCCTACAGTTATGCCCATGTGTTTTCTCCTTATAAATACGATAAACCCGCCCGAAAAAACGGGCGGGATATCTTTGCATCGTAATCAGCAGCCGAGCTGAAGTTTTTGCGCCGTTTCAAGTCCTTCCTTAGTTGCTCCGCCCGTAGTGGGATCGAAGACAAGATCGGTTTCCGTATCGGCGGCAAGCACTTTGATCGAAAGAATACCGCTCATATCGAGATTGAAATGAACTTCCGCCGGGGTATCTCCGGGCAGTCCCGCGGGGAAATTAAGCGGACCGGAATATACGTCGAACGCTTCGTCGTACTCCACGATGCTGTCCTTTTCGTCGGTTTCGCACACGGTTATGTGGGTGGCTCCGCCGGTTACTATGTTGTCCAGCTTGCCCGAGCACGGTTTTGCCGTTCCTGCTATAAGAATGTTGCTGATAAAGTATTTATTTTGCGACGGGTCGTAAACCTTTACGCCGTAGCTTTTATTGATGATATCTTCGACGACTATTGTTTTGCCGCTCTTATCTATAATGGAGAAGCCTTTTTCGTCGCCCTGAGGCTGCGGAGCGGTCGGATCGGCGGGATCGGCGGGATTTGCGGACGCGCCCTGCTCGGAGCCGTCCTGTCCGAGATCGTACGAGAACGCTGCCATAAGCGCGGCGCCTTTTGCAACCGCTTCGTTGGGCTCGAAGCTGAACAGCGGCTTGCCGTACGTGGCTTCGAGGCATTTCGTAACCTGCGGCATGTAAGTGGAACCGCCGACGAGGATAATTTCGTCCACGATGTCAATGGTCAGGTTTTCCTTGGAAAGCATTGCGTTTACGAGCGAAACGGTTTTTTGCAGCAGCGACTCGGTGAGGCTGTCGAAGGTGTCGCGGGTGACTTCGATTATCTGTTTTTCTCCGCCGTAGCTTACGGGTACTTTAACCGTTTCGCGGGCGGTGAGCTGCTTTTTGGTTTTTTCGATTACTTCGGACAGCTCGGTCATGCACTCGGGATCGGCGGTCATGGTATCGATATCAGTGCCGGTAGCGTTGCAGAACTGTTCGACGACGTAGTTGCGCAGTTCGTTATCCCAGTCTTTTCCGCCGAGGAACGGATCGCCGTTGGAAGCGATTACGTTTAGGCGTTTGCTGTCGCCGGAGAAATCCATTTTCATGAGCGTGCAGTCGAAAGTTCCGCCGCCGAGGTCGTAAATCATTACGGTTTTGTTGATGTCTTCGTTCTTTATGTACGCATAAGCGAACGCAGCCGCGGTGGGTTCGTTTATTATGCTGTAAACGTTTAGTCCGGCGCCTTTTGCCGCTTCGAGAGTGGCGGATTTTGCAATAGTTCCGAAATATGCGGGGCAGGTGATTACGCAGCCGTCGATAGTGTCTCCGAGATAGTTTTCGGCGTCTTCTTTAAGCTTGCGCAGAATTATGGACGAAACCGCCGTGGGAGAATATTCGGTGCCGCAGACGTTGATCGTGTAGTCCTTCTTCTCCATCTGCGATTTGATACGCTCGACGATGTTTTCGGGCGCCATGATTGCTCCGGCGCGAGCCTGTTCTCCGACTACGACCGTTTTTCCGTCCGGATCGAAAAATACCACGGAAGGCGTGGTGTTGTTTCCGTCCATGTTTTTAACCACTTCGAGTCCGCCGTTATCGTTTAAATAAGCGACGCACGAATACGTGGTTCCGAGATCGATTCCGACTTTTTTACCCATATCTTTTTATCTCCTGTTAAATTTTTAATTTATTTCGAGTTACAGTTTGTACACGATGACTTTTGCCGGATACACTACTTTGTCTCCGAGCGTATAGCAATCGGTGCAATACTGAGCTACTTTTTTATCTTTTTCCGCTTCGTCCGCGCCTATCTTGTTTACGCGGAGCACGCGGTGATATTTCGGCTGAAAATCGTCGCTTACGAACGAATAAACGTGCACTCCGAATTTCAGGAGCAGGCGTTCTATATAGCTTTTTCCGTACACGTACGCGTCCTTGTATATCGGCATGGCGTCGGCGTCGCTTTCCGCCGATTCGAGCTCGCGGAGCCGTCTGTACATGTATTCTTCAAGCTGAATGAAGCTTGCAAACAGCGGCGTTAAAAGAAAACCGTCGCAAACGTCCAATTGCTTTTTGTTTGCGTCGCGCAAAACCGAAATGGTTTTTACGAGATTTTCGTCGTCGGACAAAATACTTTCTATTCTCGACAGGCTTTCGGCAAGGAACTTGCTTAAAGCTTCCGCCGTATTGTCCTCGGGTTGCAGCGCGGGCAAAACGAGCTTTTCGGGCTGCGAAACCTCTTCCGTCACAGCTTCCTGCGCGGCAGGCATTTCGCAATCGCCAACCGGCGGATAAAACGCCTTTCCGTTAAAATAAAACGAGCCGTCTTTTTCCTCGACGTCATGCATTACCAGAATATTGTCTATCTGGTCGATAGTGACTTTCAGATTTTTGCAAAGCACTATTTTGTCGGGATTGTATTTAACGGCGTCTTCGACGGTCTTTTTGAAATCCTCGCGCAAAGCTATAAGGTCAAGCGCGAGAGGTTCGGTTATTTCGACGAAATAATTATCCTTAAATTTCTGAAGTTCGCGGTTAGACGAATAAAGAGCCGCGTCCTTGTTTTTCGTGTTGCCTATAAGGCGGGATATATCGGTAAAATACTTATTTAAATCGCTTCTGAGCGTGGCAAATTGTTGTTCGTCGAAAGCTTTGTTGCATGCGGCGCAATTTACGTTTTCTTCCGCCCCGGAATTCGCTTCGGGAGCGGGCGCAATATCGCCGTTCGGTAAATCCGATTGTTCTTCGGAAGAACTCGTCTGGTTTTCTGCGTATTCGGGAGCAGCAGTTTGTTCGGCGGTAACCGAGGACTGTTCTTCTATATCGCCGAATAAGACGTATTGCAAGCCGTTTGCGTTGAACGAAGAAACGGCGGCGGCGCTGAGCTGATTGTCCACCACCGCTATCAAAGCGCCTTCGGTGTTTTTCAATTCGCGGAAAGGTATTTCGCGCACGTTCTCGGGGAAAACGGTGTCGTCCATTAAAGAATCGAGGCATACTCCGACGACGGACGCGGCGCCGATTTTTCGGTCGGATAAAGCGGACAGTATATTTTCTCCGCTGCCGAATAAAATTATTTTCTGATTTTCAGACAATCGTATCATTTTACACTCCTTCGGTTGACAAAACAATAGCCGTGGAAAGCTTAAAAAACGCAAAAAAATATCGTATTCCGTATACGCTTGCCCAATTTCGGACTTTTTTATCCGTTATCACAAGAGTACCGTATTTAAACGGAATAACCGCGCGTTTTTTAAGTTATACTTTTTTAAAACATTGCAGTTTATTTAATTTTTCGTTTCCCGTCGCGTTGGGCGGCGGAACGCCGAATGCGTTTCATCGAATATTATATTCAATGAAATTTTAACGTCGGAATACACCCGATTTTCACAGTAATATAAAAAATAAACATTAAATTTACAAAATCGGCGAAATTTTATTGACAATCGGTGACCGATTGTGATATCATATTAAAGAAGTCGGTTCATTGAATATAATATTCGATGAACTCGTTTTTTTAAAAAAGCTAATTTATAAATGTCGAAGAAATGACAAATTATATTTATCGCAAGCTTGGCTATACGGGCATCTGGTATTATTAAAAAAACGTTTTTTGGTTATTTACATATATCCACAATAGCGATATAATGGTACGGAAAAATTTTCAGAGGTGCTTGTATGGAACAAGAAAATCGGAACGACAAACAAGAAGTTTCCGCATCGGAAACGGTGGAATTGACCGCTGCCGACGGAAAAAAGAAAAAAATCAAAGACAGCAAATATTACGTTTCCACAAGAAAGATATGCTACGTCGCGCTTTTTACCGCGCTTAACATAGTGATGAGCTCGTCGATATGCTCGATACCGGTTCCGGGCGGGCACTTGTACTTAAACGACATAGTGATATGCCTTGCCGCGCTGGTATTGGACCCTCTGTCGGCGTTTATAGTGGGCGGCGTGGGCGCGTTCTTCGGCGATATGCTGTTTTACCCCACTCCCATGTTCGTATCCCTTGCCACTCACGGCTTGCAGGCGGTTGCGATATCGCTTATCTCGGGAAAGAAAAACGAGCTTGCCCCGCTGTGGAAGGCAATCGTCGCGGTTGCGGTCGGCGCGATAATAATGGTTACGGGTTACTCTCTCGGAAGGGCGTTTATATACTCCACTCCCGAATACGCGATGATAAAGCTGCCTTTCCAGATTTTGCAGGCTTCGGTGGGCGCGGTTTTGGGCACGGTGCTTTTGTACGCAACTCCGATTAAACGCTATTCCGGCTTTATCCCGAAAGATTAGTTTTTGCCGCAAAAGCAAATTATTTACCGAAATTTTGCAAAAAAATTCCGCTAAACCGTTGATTTATTTGCACGTTTGATATATAATATGTGCGAACAAAATCAAGGAGGCTCTAAAAACCGTGAAAAGCATTTTGGTTACCGGCGGAGCGGGTTATATCGGCTCGCACACCGTGGTAGAACTCATCAATCAACATTACGACGTAGTAGTCGTGGACAACCTCGTCAACGCAAGCGAGGAAAGTCTTAACCGCATTAAGCAGATCACCGGCGTTATGCCCAAATTCTACGACGCCGACATTCGCGACAGAGCTGCAATGGACAAGATTTTCGAGGAAAACGACATTGACAGCGTAATTCACTTCGCAGGGCTCAAAGCGGTGGGCGAAAGCGTTAAAATTCCGCTTACCTACTACGACAACAATATTTACGGAACGCTGGTTCTGCTTGAAAGCATGGCGGCTCACAACGTAAAGAAAATAGTGTTCTCGTCGTCCGCAACCGTATACGGCGATCCCGAACGCCTGCCCATCGACGAAGGCTGCCGTCTTTCCACCACCAATCCGTACGGCTCGACCAAGCTTTATATCGAAGGAATACTTCGCGATCTGTACACTTCCGACAACGGTTGGACTGTCGTGCTTTTGCGTTACTTCAACCCCGTGGGAGCTCATCCGTCCGGACTTATCGGCGAAGACCCCAAGGGCATACCCAACAACCTTACCCCCTACATCGCTCAGGTTGCCTGCGGCAAGCGCGAGAAAGTAAGCGTGTTCGGCAACGACTATCCCACTCCCGACGGAACGGGCGTACGCGATTACATTCACGTCGTAGACCTTGCGCTCGGACACATCAAGGCAATCGAAAAATGCGATAAGCCCGGCGTTTACACCTACAATCTCGGCACCGGAATAGGTTACAGCGTGCTGGACGTTATCCACGCGTTTGAAAAGGCTTGCGGACACGAAATTCCGTACGTCATCGCTCCCAGACGCGCCGGCGACATTGCAACCTGCTACGCTTGCGCCGACAAGGCTAAAAACGAACTGGGCTGGGTTGCCACCCGCTCGCTTGACGACATGTGCGCTTCGCTGTGGAAATGGCAGACCATGAATCCCGACGGATTTGCAACCAAAAAGTAAATTTTCAGGGATTTTTGACCGAAAACGGCGAAAATTTTCGTTTTTCGGGTATACTAACTGTACGACAGAACGTATGCGGAGGTATTTGAAATGAAAGAGATTACTTTGACGGCGGACAACTTTACGAAAGAAGTTTTAGACTCCTCTCTTCCCGTCGTCGTCGATTTCTGGGCGAGCTGGTGCGTTCCCTGCACGATGATGTCGGGCGTAATCGACGAACTTGCCGAGCAGCTCGACGGAAAAATCAAAGTGGGCAAAGTAAACGTTGACGAAGAAGACACTCTTGCCGAGCAGTTCAACATCGACGCCATTCCCGCGATTTATCTGTTTAAGGACGGCAAAGTAACCGCCACCTCTCTCGGATACAAAAGCAAGGACGCCCTTTTGAAAGAACTCGGACTTTAATCGATTTTGACGGAGACACGACATGAAACAATGCATGGACGCGGAAAATCTTCACCGCAGATTAAAAAAAATAATAGGTCAGGTGCAAGCGATAGACAGGATGATTGACGAAGACATTCCCTGCGAAGACGTTTTAAGCCAGATAAACGCGGCTAAATCGGCGTTGCATAACGTCGGAAAAGTCGTTCTGGAAGGGCATATCAATCATTGCGTACGCGACGGCATTCAGCACGGCGACGCAGATAAAACC
>CAKQJJ010000029.1 GCA_934247335.1 uncultured Clostridia bacterium
TTTCCGCACTGTTCCTTAAACGCGCAATCAAAAACAAAATCGAAAAAATGTAAATTCCGATTCAAAAAAAGGAAAAGAAATCGCGATTTTTTTGCGATTTATAGCGTAAAAACTTATATTGGTTGACAAAACGCGCCGCCGGTTGTATAATTCGGGTGTAAGGCGTTTGGATAATAATCGCCGCCGAAAAAATTTATCGGAGTAACGGGATGAAACTAAGCTATAAAAAAGTAATATTCACGGGATTTGCGTTTTTCCTTATCTGCGCGTTCTGGCAGGCGTACGACAACGTAATTCCGCTGATACTGACCAACAAATTCGGCATGAATCAAACCTGGTCGGGCGTGATAATGGCGCTTGACAACCTGTTTGCGCTGTTTTTGCTGCCGCTGTTCGGCGCGCTGTCCGACAAAACCAACACGAAATTCGGCAGACGAACCCCGTATATTTTCGTCGGAACCATATGCGCGGTGCTGTTTTTCATTTTCCTGCCGCTAATCGACACTCTGTGGCTGTTTATTCTCGTGCTGCTTCTCGTGCTTTTGTCCATGTCGATTTTCCGCTCGCCCGCAGTCGCGCTGATGCCGGACGTAACGTGCAAACCGTACCGATCCAAAGCCAACGCGGTAATAAATCTTATGGGCACGGCAGGCGGTATGATAGTGCTTGTGTTCGGAACGATATTCAAAACGAGCGAAGAGCACAAAACCGATTTCTTCCCATATATACTGGCAACGGCAGGGCTTATGCTGCTGGGACTTATCGTATTTTTACTCACCGTCCGCGAGAAAAAATGGGCAGCCGAAATGGTTGAAGACACCGAAAAATATTTCCCCGATAAAGAAGAGGAAGAACGCGAAACGGTGGGCGGAAAACTTACTAAATCTCAGATCGTGTCGCTCGTGCTTATTCTTGCGTCGGTCGCGCTTTGGTATATGGGCTACAACGCCGTGACAAGCAAGTATTCGCTGTACGCAACCAACGTGCTCGGTCAGGACTACAACCTCACCATGATGATAGCGCAGGGCGCCGCGATAATCGCGTATATCCCCGTCGGCTTGGTCGCAAGCAAAATCGGCAGAAAAAAGACCGTTCTCATCGGCGTCGCGCTGCTGTTTGCCGCGTTTTTAACCGCTGCGTTTATGCGTAAAGGCAGCTCGCCCGTCATTATGTACGCGCTGTTCGCTCTTGCCGGAATAGGCTGGGCTACGATAAACGTCAACTCTTTCCCCATGGTGGTCGAGCTTGCCAAAAGTTCGGATACCGGCAGATACACCGGCTTTTATTACACCGCGAGCATGGCTGCTCAGACGCTTACGCCCGTTCTGTCCGGCGTGATTATGGACGCAGCCGGCAATATGCTTCCGCTTTTCTTCTATGCGGCGGCGATGGTGGGCGGCAGTTTCTTAACCATGCTTTTCGTCCGCCACGGCGACAGCAAGCCCGAAAAACTTCAGAATAAAATAGAAGCTTTCGCCGATAACGACTGATAAATTTATCGTTTTTTCGTAAATTTGCTTAAATTGTCAAAAATACTTTGTTAATTTTGTGAAAAACATATTGACAAAGTATTTTTATTATGATATAATGTGGTATAAATCAAAAAAGGAGTAAAAAAATGAAAAAACGTATATTTGCAAGTTTTTTAATGATTATTTTGGTTTTTATGTCGTTTTCAATTATTGCATGCTCCTCTGACGGAAAACGGGTGTCTTATGAAGAATTTATGAATAGAGAGGTTTACGAGGAAGGTTATTTCAAGTATCTGTTATATAGTAAAATAAACAGCAAACCCGTAGCGGGCGAAAAAGTTAAAGCTGCAATAGTAGGGCTTACGGATGAGGGACAAAAACAGGAAGAGCTTGAGATCCCTCGTACAATCGGTGACAATATTCCCGTTGAACGCATAGGCTTTGAATATTACACGAATGTGTTGGGTGCTGATTATTTTCATATGGAAACACCGAATCTGAAAAAACTGTATATTGGAGATAACGTTAAGATGATATGGGAGGGGCTTGTCACAGCGCAAGCCGAGGGCGCAAATTATTTCATGGAAGAACGTGATTCGGTGCAAATGAAACTGATATATAACGGTGAAGAACTGCCTTCAATGTGTTGCAATCTTATACCTCTCTTTGTAAATAAAGAAATTTACGATGCAAACGAGCGTTTGTTTGAAGGGAAGGTTTATCATCAGGATCGCAATACTAATCCGTTCTTCCTCGTAAATATCGAGTTTATGAATAATTACGAAGACGGAACCGCAAAAGGATATTATCGTTTCGACAGCGTGGACGACGGCGAAAAAATTCCCGTTCCGCCCGCTCCGGAAAGAGAAGGATATACTTTCAGCGGTTGGTATACCGAAGCCGAATGCGTAAACCGGTGGAATTTTGATACCGCGCCGCAAATTGCAGAAGGCGAACGGTTGCGCCTTTATGCCGGCTGGAAAAAGACCGCATAAACGACGAACAAAAAAATATCTACAAAAATTATGAACACAGACAAAATTTATGCGGAAGCGATTGCAAACGAGTACGCACCCAAAAAGACGAGCAAAACGGTAGCGCTCAAAAAACTGGACGCAAAGGCAAAACGCCCGTCGGAAATATTCGCGTATACGTTCGGCGTAGTATCGTTGCTTATTCTGGGAGTGGGAATGTGCCTGTCAATGAGCGTTATAGGCGGCGGAACGCTGCTTTCCCGCACGATCGGCATAATCGTGGGCGTTATCGGTATAGCCGGAGCGTCGGTAAATTACCCGATTTATAAAAAAATCCGCGAAAACGGCAAAAAGAAGTACGCACAGGATATAATAAATCTGGCAAAAGAAATCAGCGACGAAGAATAATCCGTTCGGAAGGAGCATATGAACAAAAATCAGGGCAAATATTTTTATACGGCAAGACTTATGGACGAGGCGCTTTTGACCCTTTTACAGAAAAAGGACTACGAGTTTATTACCGTAAAAGAAGTATGCGAAAAGGCGGGAGTAAACCGTTCCACTTTCTATCTTCATTACGAGGGAATGGACGATCTGCTTAAAGAAAGCTACGAGTACGTCATCCGCAGATTTTACGAAAGCTTCGAGTCCGAAAAAATCACTGCCGAAAAAGTTAAACTTGCCGATAGGCGCGAAAGCATGCTGATAACGCCCGAATATCTGAAACCTTATCTCGAATTCGTGCGGCAGAACGAAAAAGTAATGTCGCTGATAATGAAAAACGCGACGCTTTTCGGTGCGGAAAAGACTTTTGAAAAAATGTACGGAGATATTTTCCGCCCCATTCTCGATAAGTTCGGCGTTCCTAAACAAAATCAGGAGTACGTGTTTGCGTACTATATGCACGGCGTGCTTGCGATAATCGAAACGTGGCTGAAAAACGGCTGCACGCGCGACGTTGACGACATGATACGCCTGATAATCGATTGCCTGCCCAAAATAAAGGACGAGGACACCGAAAAATGAATGCGTCTGCCGTAAAAAATTACGCCCGCGACGGGGCTTTTTCGGTAATAACGGCGCTCGGATTCTGCGTTTACAACGCCGTTTTGGGGCTTAGCAAAAGCTATTCTTTCGCGATTTGCATGGCGATTTACTATTTTCTGCTTACCGCAATAAGGATAGGGATAGCGGCGGGCGCGATAATAACCCGAAAAAGCGGGGAAGAAGGCGCCGAAAAAACCGAAAAGTTGTGCGTTTGCTCTTCGTGGCTGCTCATCGCCCTGAACGTCGCGCTCATCGCCCCGATAATAATGCTCGTGCGGCAGGAGCGGAATTTCTCGCTCGGCATTATTCCCGCGATAACCACTGCGGCGTACTGCACGTACAAAACGACGGCGGCTATCGTCCGTTACGTAAGAAAGGGCGAGCGTTCGCCGCTTGACCGAACACGCAATTCCGTGGCGCTCGTGGACGCCGCGACAAGCGTTCTTATTTTGCAGAATACGCTTATCATGGCAACCGGCTCGAGCGGCAGCGGAGATATGCACACGCTTACGATTTACACGAGCTTTTTCATCTACGCTTTCATCGTTTTCGCTTCGGTAATGCTGCTCGTTCAGCTCAAAAAACACGCCGCAAACGCCAAAAATAAGGCGTAAAAACACTTTGACATCAAAAAAGCCCCGAACTTTTACGTCCGGAGCTTTTATCTTTTTCAAAAAATCAATACGCTCTTCCGAAGATGATGCGCTTTTTGGCGGGCTTGCCGCATATTGCGCATTTGTCGCCGATGGGGGTCTGGTCGAAGGGCATGTTACGGGTGGTAACCTGCATTTCCTGCTTCAGCTTGTCCTCGCATTCGCGGCAACCGCACCACATACCTTCCGCAAAGTCGCCGTTATCGACTGCTGCGCGGATTTCTTTCATATTGGAAACCTTGATGGTGTGCGTTTTGAGATGATTAAGCGCTTTGTCGTACATGTTCTGATTGATATCTGCGAGAATGGCGGGTATTCTTTCCGCAACTTCCGATATGGGAAGCGTGAACTTTTCGCCCAGCTTATCGCGGCGGGAGTAAACCACTTCGCCTTTTTCGATGTCGCGCGGACCGATTTCGATACGCAGCGGAACGCCTTTCATTTCGTACTCGTTGAATTTCCATCCGGGCGAATTTTCGGTGTCGTCCAGTTTTACGCGGATTCCTGCGTTTTTAACGCTTTCGTAAAGCTCTTTCGCCTTTTCGAGAACGCCTTCTTTATGCATTGCAACCGGGATGATAACCGCCTGAACGGGAGCGACGTAAGGAGGCAGGCACAAGCCGCGCTGATCGCCGTGAACCATTATGATGGCGCCGATAAGACGGGTGGACGCGCCCCAGGAAGTCTGATAGGGGTGCTTTCTCACGCCGTCGCTGTCGAGATAGGTTATGTCGAACGCCTCGGTGAAGTTGGTGCCGAAGTAGTGGGAGGTGCCGCACTGCAAGCTCTTGCCGTCGTGCATCATTGCTTCTATCGAATAGGTTTCCTGCGCTCCGGCAAACTTTTCTTTTTCCGACTTTCTGCCTTTCAGCATGGGGATAGCCAGCACGTTACGGCAGAATTCGTCGTAAACGTCCAGCATGCGCATGGTTTCGGCGCGAGCTTCTTCTTCGGTTCTGTGCAGAGTGTGACCTTCCTGCCACAAAAACTCGGAAGTGCGCAGGAAAGGACGGGTGGTTTTTTCCCAGCGGACGACGTTTGCCCACTGATTGATAAGTACGGGCAGATCGCGATAGGACTGCACCCACTTGGAATACATTTCGCATATTATGGTTTCGCTGGTGGGACGAACTACCAGTTTTTCGGGCAGTTCTTCGTCGCCTACGTGAGTGACCAGCGCCACTTCGGGAGCAAAGCCTTCGACGTGATCGGCTTCTTTTACGAGGTAGCTGTACGGAATGAACATGGGGAAGTATGCGTTTTCGTGACCGGTAGCCTTGAAACGTTTGTCCATTTCGCGCTGAATATTTTCCCACACGGCGTAACCGTAGGGGCGGATGACCATGGTGCCTTTAACCGGACCGTAGTCCACCATTTGCGTCTTTAAAACGACGTCGGTATACCACTGCGGAAAGTTTGTTTCTATGTCCGCAATTTCTTTTACGAACTGAGCGTCTTTTGCCATAAGTAAATAACTCCGAAAAAATATAAATTCACAATATATTATAGCTCAATCGTTCGCGATTGTCAATCGTAAAGCGGCTAAAAGGCGTCCGATTTACCTAAAAAACCGCCGGGCTTGCCAAAATATTTTTCAAACCGCGTTATGCGCCGCGTCGTGCTTGACTATTTTCGCGATATATTGTACAATATAACGGATAAAAACACGACAGGAAGTTCTGAATTTATGATAAACGACAAATTTTTATTTTCAAGCGAGAGCGTAACCGAAGGTCATCCCGACAAGGTTTGCGATCTCATCGCCGACAGCATACTTGACGAAGCGCTTAAAAACGACCCCGACAGCCACATCGCGTGCGAAGTGTGCTGCACCACCGGTATGACGCTGGTAATGGGCGAATTCACCACCGAAAGCTATATCGACATTCCCACGCTTGCGAGAAAAGTGATAAAGGAAATCGGCTACGACAATGCCGAATACGGATTCGACGGCAATACCTGCGCTGTGCTTACCGCAATAGACGAGCAGTCGCAGGATATCGCGATGGGCGTAAACAACGCGCTGGAAAAGAGAGAGGGCGAATCCGATCTCGCGTCGAAAATAGGCGCGGGCGATCAGGGCATGATGTTCGGCTATGCCTGCCGCGAAACCGAGCAGCTTATGCCGCTCCCGATTACGCTTGCCCACGCGCTTACCAAAAGACTGTCCGAAGCGAGAAAGAACGGCGAGATAAAATATCTCCGTCCCGACGGAAAAGCTCAGGTAACCGTAGCGTACGAAAACGGCAAGCCTTCGTACGTCGATACCGTCGTGGTTTCCACTCAGCACGACGAAAACGTAAGCCACGAGCAGCTTGAAAAGGACGTCACCGAAAAAATAATAAAGGCGGTAATTCCGTCCTCGTATCTCAAACCCGATACCAAATTCTATATCAACCCCACCGGTAAATTCGTTATCGGCGGACCGCACGGCGACAGCGGAGTTACGGGCAGAAAAATAATAGTCGATACCTACGGCGGAATGTGCCCGCACGGCGGCGGAGCTTTTTCGGGCAAAGATCCCACCAAGGTTGATAGATCTGCGTGCTATTACGCGCGTTACGTGTGCAAAAACCTGGTTGCCGCAGGCGTTGCCGACAGAATACAATTGCAGGTTGCGTACGCGATAGGTAAAGCGCATCCCGTTTCGGTGTGCGTGGACGCGTTCGGAACGAGCAAATTCACCGACGAGCAGATTCTCGACTGCATAAAAAAGGTTTTCGATTTCCGCCCGTACAGCATAATCGAAAATCTCGGCTTAAAGCGCCCGATATACGCAAAAACCACCAACTACGGACATTTCGGCAAGCCCGATCTTCCGTGGGAGCAGACCGATAAGGTCGGCGAAATCAAATCGGTTCTCGGCATTAAATAATGAAGCTGAGGGGTGAGATCGCCGACGTAAGATTCCGCAACGAAGAAAACGGTTATACCGTAGCCGTTTTGGACGTTGACGGCGAGCCCGTCGTATGCGCCGGGCTTTTTCCCACTGCCGTCGAAGGTCAGCCGATAGTGGCGGAAGGCGAATTCGTCATGCACCCCAAGTTCGGAAAACAGTTTAAAGCCACCGCGGTCAGCGAAGTCCGCCCCGAAACCGCCGACGGAATGGTTCGCTATCTCGGCAGCGGAGTAATAAAGGGAATAGGTCCCGTGCTTGCCATGCGACTGGTAAACGCGTTCGGACTGAAAACCTTCGACGTAATCGAATACACGCCCAACCGGCTTAGCGAAGTTCCGGGAATAAGCAAGAAAAAAGCGCTTGAAATAAGCGAGGCGTACGGCAAAATCAAGATAATGCAGGACGCCGTTATGTTTTTGCAGAAGTACGGCATAACGCTTAACACCGCGCTCAAAATTTACGCGGCGTACGGCAAGGACACCGTGCAACTGGTAAGCAAAAATCCGTACTCGCTTATAGAGGACGTGGACGGCATCGGCTTTTACAGCGCCGACAAAATCGCGCAGAGCATGGGCGTTACCAAAAACGGAGCGTTCCGCGTTCGCGCCGGCATTATTTTCACGCTTAAAGAAAGCTCTCGCACGAGCGGCAACACTTTTCTTCCCGAAGACGAGCTTATCACATACGTATTCGACCTTCTTTCGGTGGAAACCGACTGCATCGTTCCGGTAGTCGAGCAACTTATTTCGGAGAGAAAACTGCGCAGATTCGAGTTTGAAAAGCCGTCGATAATGCTGACAAGCATGTACCGCGTGGAAAAAGGCGTGGCAACCGCGCTCGTAAAACTTATCGACTACGCCGACAAGCTTGAATACGACTGTCAGCCCGAAATCGCAACGTACGAAAAAATAAACGGAATAAATTTCCACGAAAATCAGAAAAAAGCCATATCGCTTGCCATAAATTCGGGAGCGGTGCTCATTACCGGCGGACCCGGAACGGGCAAAACCACGATAATAAAGTGCATAATGTCCATTCTCGGCAATCTCGGCATGACCTATTCGCTTATGGCACCCACGGGACGCGCGGCAAAGCGCATGAGCGAGGCAACCGGAGGCGAGGCAAGCACCATTCACCGCGCGCTCGGGCTTAAAAGAGAGGAATATCTCGAAGAAAGCGAGCCTCTTTCAAGCGACGTCGTGATAGTGGACGAGTTTTCTATGGTGGATATATTTCTCATGAAATCGCTGCTCGACCATATAAATCCCGGCACCCGGCTCGTGCTTGTGGGCGACAAGGATCAGCTGCCCAGCGTCGGAGCGGGCAACGTTCTCGCCGACATAAAAAACAGCGGAATAGTGCCGTGCGTCGAGCTTAATTGCATTTACCGCCAGGCGCTCGAAAGCCTTATCGTGTCCAACGCTCACGCGATAAACCGCGGCGATATGCCCGTGCTCGACAAAACCGACAAGGACTTTTTCTTCATGCACGCCTGCAGTCCCGACGCCATCGCCGATAAAGTGGTGGACACCGTGTCGCGAAGACTGCCCAAATATCTCGGCGTCCGCGCAGATAAAATTCAGGTGCTCTGCCCGCTTAAAAACGGACCCGCGGGCGTAATAAATCTCAACGTCCGCCTGCAACAAACGCTCAACGGCAACAATACCGAAAAGATAGTTTCCGACGATTACAGCTATTCGGTGGGCGACAAGGTTATGCACACCGTCAACGACTACGACATCGAATGGAAGATAGTCAGCGGTTACAATATAGTCGAGGGCAAAGGCGTTTACAACGGCGATATCGGCTATATTTCCGAAATAAACGTTTCCCGGCGCGAGCTTACCGTCGATTTCGAGGACGGACGGCGCGCTGTGTATTCGGGCGAGATGATAGGCGAACTTCAACTTGCCTACGCGATAACCGTGCATAAAAGTCAGGGCAGCGAATTCGACGCCGTAGTCATGCCCGTCGTGTCCGGAGCTCCCGTAATTCTCACTCGTAACCTTCTCTACACGGCGATAACGCGTGCAAAAAAGCTCGTGGTGCTCGTGGGCGAGGAATATAACGTAAAGAAAATGGTTAAAAACGATTACGTGGCAAAGCGCTATTCCGCGCTGACGTATTTTATAAAGGACGCCGAATACGAAGTTAAAATGCTGTTCGGCAATAAGGAGGACGACCAATGAAAAAAGAGGACGACAAACGCACTCCGGAGGACAAAACCGAGTCGCAGAAACTTGAAAAAAAGTTGTTTGCGATAACCGCCGTTCTCATGTGCGTGCTGGGCGCGGTTTTAGGACTGTACGCCGTCGAATTTTTAAGCGTGTACTTTCCCAACACCAACGCCGTTCAGTACACGCTGACTTGCACTATTACGGCAACCATTCTGGCTCTCGTAATGCTGTCGCTCAGCAAGCCGGTCTGCAAACTTCTTAAAATGTTTATGGAGAAAATGCAGACATCGCTGTCTACCCGCCCCGTATACAAGAGCATGAGCGTAGTGTTCGGAATAATATTCGGCATAAGTTCGGCAATATTGTCGGGAGCGGCGCTCAGCGCGTTCGTACCCCGTCTTCCCGGCGTCATGTACGTGTTTATAATCGCGATAGTGTTTGTCGTGTTTACGTACATTGCAACCGTGGTATTCGGCAAAATTCTGGGCGCAAACGCCGGTTCCTCCGTCGATTATCACCGCGGCTATGTCATTGCTTCGAGTGCGTTTCAAAGCGATAAAGTGGTTCGTCTCGTGCCAAAGCTTATCGGAAAAATCGCCGTTATGGACGTCACCGTGTCCATACTCAGCGACAAACTCACCGACGCGCAAATGGAAGGCGCGGACACCACCGTGCAGCAGAAAGCGTTCGACAATTATATGCAGCTGAAAAAAGTTGCGTTCGTCCAGCTTGCCAACGGAGACCCCACGAGAAGCGAAACCGAAAATCTCGTTTCGCTCGCGCACAGCCGCAAACTCAAGATAATAGCGCTCGAAAAACTCGAACTTTTCGACGATAACGACGTCGATGTGCTGTATTTGGCCGAAATATAGAGCAAAATAAACGAAAATTACCGATTTTGCGCCGCTATCGATTGACATTTTACCGCGGAAACATTAAAATATAGAGTATCATGATAACGGTTAAAAAAGTATTTGAAAAAGAAGACAAAGCGGTATATCAGGCGTACGAGAATTGTGTTCTCGGCGAAGTCGTAACGCGCGGCAACGTCATTTTGTCCGAAAGCGTGGCCCCCGTCAAAAACGCCGCGCAAATCCGCGACTTTATGCTGAGAAGCGTCGTCTTTTTATTAAGCGAACGGTTCGACGAGGTTGCCGTTGCCTATTCCGATCCGTACTACGAAAAGCTGGGCTTTGTCCCGGACGGCGACGGACTTAAACAAAAAAACGACAAAATCGTGTTCCCGTCCGAGTGCGGCGGTCACGGCAACAAATAAATCAAATTCACAAAAGCGCATAAACGCAAACGAGAGGTATATATGCCCAATTTTATCGAAGAAATAATTGAAAAAGACCTTGCCGACGGAAAAATCACCGAAGTTATCACGAGATTTCCGCCCGAGCCCAACGGCTATCTGCATATCGGTCACGCCAAGTCCATCTGCCTCAACTACTACGGAACCGCAGTTAAATACGGCGGAAAGTGCAACCTGCGCTTCGACGACACCAATCCCGTAAAGGAAGACGACGAGTTCGTTAAGTCTATTATCGCGGACGTCGAATGGCTGGGCTGGAAAGGCGAAGTTCTGTACGCGTCGGACTATTTCGACACCATGTACGAATGCGCCGTAAAGCTTATCAAAAAAGGCAAAGCGTACGTTGACGACGTAACGCCCGAGCAGATGAAGGAAATGCGCGGAACGCTCACTCAGCCCGGCATCGAAAGCAAAAACCGCAATCGCCCGATAGAAGAAAGCTTAAAGC
>CAKQJJ010000030.1 GCA_934247335.1 uncultured Clostridia bacterium
AGCTCCTTGTTCATGCTTTCGGCAATGCGCTTTGCCACCATGACGTCGTAGCCGTTGGCGTATCCGTCGGCGTTGGAAATTTTAACCGAGCCCGAATCCTCGTCGGTACGGGTGTAGTTGAACGGCGCGTAACCGCATTCCATGCCCACGCGCAGTTGTCCGTCGGTCTTTTTTTCGCTGCACGCGGTCATCGTAAGGCACGACAGAGCAAGCGCGAGCGTCAGCGCAAATAAAACCATTCTTTTAATCGTTTTTTTCATGTTTTTGCTTCTCCGGTAATAAAAAACGTTTTCCGCAAATCCACTCGGGGAAGTTTACGGAAAACGATAAAAAGCAATCTGAAAAAACAAAACGTTAAAAAAGATTAACCCGATAGCTCTCCGCAAGTTGCCCTGCGACAGTCTGCAACGTGTTACCCTGCAGCCCAACCTTTTTGCCCGAACGGACGAAGCAAAAAGCGTTTCGGCGAATTTTCCTTTGGGCGAGATATTTTCCGTTTTACCTCTCGCTTACTTATAAAATCCGCGCCTCTACGTGAATTATGCGTGTATTTTAGCAGTTTTTTCGGCGTTTGTCAACCGATTTCACCCCGATTCGCCGTTTTTCCGCATTTTTTAGGGGAATACACGGCTATTATTCGTCAATCGCGCCAAACCGGTAGGGGCGAACTGTGTTCGCCCGCCAACAATCCCACCGTCTTCTCGCTAAACGCTCGAAGCCACCTCCCTTGCAAAGCAAAGGAGGCTTTAAAAGAAGTCAGGAGTTTGTGACGAATTTAAAGCCTCTCACTCCGGGAGAGGTGGCGCCGTAAGGCGACGGAGAGGGTGTATTTGTAGGGACAGGCGTCCCCGACTGTCCGATTGTGGTTTTACGCAAAAGCAAGTGTTTTATTTTAAATCGGATAATTTCATTATGTCACACACAAATGACTTCTTTTGTAGGGCGGGGGCTTGCTCCCGCCGCCGTTCTATTCGGACAGCCGAGGACGTCTGTCCCTACAGTGAGAAAACGAGCATTCATTTTCTCTCTCGCTCCAAAAAACTTGCGGGGCGCGACACGGCTAAGCCTCGCACTAACTTTAAAGCGTTGCGGGGTCCGGGACACAGCCGCAAGTGTCCCGGCGACTTTTTTGCTTCTTTTTTCTTCGCCTGAAAAAAGAAGATACCCCCACACGCTTTTTACAATTTTTTAATCACGAAATTGCGATAGGTCACGTTGGCGGTGTGCTGATAAATATCGAACGCTATCACGTTTTTGTCCGGAACGGCAACGTCGTAGGCGTAATTTCCGTCCACGTACACGGTGAGCGTGCCGCCGCGCTTGACAAATCTCATATTATGCACGCCCTCGTACAAATCGGGCACTCCGTCGTACGTGAGCGAGCTTTGCATACCTTTGACGTCTGTATATACGGTGGACTGTCCGCCGTTGAAAAGGCGCGTTACGTAATTGCTTCCGTCGTACATAAACTTAACGTGGAACTGTCCGGTCCCGTTTTTCAGCGCGTCCACGCGATAGCTGTACGAAAGCTCGAAATTATCGAGATTAAGCCCGCGGATTTCCTTTCTTCCGCAGCCTTCTAGACTTCCGTTGCCCTGCCAGAACTGATTTACCGCAAATTCGCGTTCGCCGTAAACTATGCCTTCGCCCTCTATCGGAACGTTTCCGTCGTCGGTAAAATCGGCAAACAGCGTGTTTTTGATTTTGGAAAGGAATATGCCGTTTCGGTTTCTCAGCCAGCTTTTGCCGTCATCGATACGCCACTGCCACTGGTCGAGCGACTGAGTTTGCGCCCAGCGCAACACGTTGTAATTTATAAGCGGACGAACCTCGTCGGCAAGCTCGTTAAGCACGTCTATCGTTCTTTCGGGAGCCAGTTGACTTCCGCAAAGCTCAACCGCACGCTCGTACAATCTGCGGCGGAATCCGGCGTTTGCGAGAGCGCGGTTAAACAGATTGTAGCGTTGAAAGCTGTACGCCGAACCTGCCGACAGCAGATTGGAATACGCTCCGTCCAGAGTCTGCCATTCCATACCCATGTCGAGGTCGTGCAGAATAAAGCGCAGTTTTCCGTCGGTGTAAACGTTGTTTTTCTTCTGCTTGGACACGCGCCACACGCGGTGATTGTTGTAGTTGCCCACGAAGTCCCAGTTTCCGCACCACGCCTGCATTATCATACAGTCGATCATGCTTGCCTCGTCCACGTATTTGTCGAAAAAGGAGCTAAACACGGCGTCGTCGGTAAAATCGTTTTCGGGGCTGTCGAGACAGGCGTTCATTTCGGCAATGAAAGCGTTTGCCGCCTCTTCGTCGCCGTCCGACACGTTGTATTTTCCGCCCACGTAATCGAAGTACTGAACGTCGTCTTTTTTAACGTTGTAGTTGGTTTTGAAGTACACGTCCGCGTAATGCTCGCGAATGTAGTACATGCCCCAGAATTCGCCGTTTAAGTACACGATTGCCGGCTTAACCGCCGAAGTGGCTACGTTTAGGTCCTGCGCCAGCAGTTGCAGATACGCGTCGTTGAAACGCAGTCCGTCCTCGTAGCGGCTGCCGCCGTTCCACAGACGGAAACGCGTGAATTCGTCCAGAATAACGCCTTCTTCGCCGCGTTTTTCGCGATTTCCGAATATCTCGAAGTTTACGGGAGTTTGCTTTTTGCCGTTTTCGTCCTTGTTGAAATTGAGGTGCAGCGTGCGTTGCGGACGCCCGCGCGACCAGCCTCCGCCCACTTTTACCTGCGTGTTCACCGCAAACGAATAGCCGTACTGATCGAAAAATTCGAGATTGGCGCGCGCCGTGTATTCCTGCTGCGTATTGGTGCCGGGAACGTACACGTTGTTGTAAATCGAAGTACCCATGCCGTTTGGAACGCCGTCAAACCAGTTTTTCTCGGGCATGGACAGCGAAATTATGGGAACGTTATCGAAATCGGCGGACGGGAACAGAATATACGACGAAACCGCGCGTTCGAGAATTTCGCCGTTTCTCACCACCGCCACATTGTACACGTACGCAAGGTCGATGAGATTGTAGTTGCCCTCTTCCTGCATTTGCTTTACGTAATTATCCGAGCGGTTTTTGTTTGCCCCCGCCCAGTCGAGCGCGCCGTCCACTTTGGCGGTGAGGCGGTACTCGGACAAAAGCCCCGTGCGCTGTCTTATAAGCGTTTTACCTTTCCATTTTCTTGCGTTAAGCAGATCGTCGGAAACGGGCGAGCTGTCGGTGGTGTAGTAAACGTAAGAGTTTTTCTCGGTGGTGATGAAATCTATGGTTTGCTCGGTTTTGTATCTGCCGGCTGGAACGGACGCGTACAGGCTTTCGCCTATTTTCACGTAGCCGTCCGGAACCACTACTTCGAGCGCGTTTACGATAAGCGTGAACTCTGCGGAAACGTTTTCGTAGCCGACCAGCTTGCAAACGACCGTAGCCGTACCCGCTTCGAGCGCGGAAATAACGCCGTCTTTCACCCGTACCGAGGATGCGCCTTTTACGACCGTATACGAAAATTCGGCGCCTTCGAGCGCGGGAGTAAGCACGGGAGTGACCACTGCGTTTTCGCCTTCGGTGAGCGTTATCGTCGGGTTTTCAAATGTGATTTTATAATCGGGCGCGACTACCGTAACCGAGAAAGTCGTCTTTGCTTTTCTGCCTTCGAGCGCGGCTTCTATCACCGCTTCGCCGGGCGCGACGGCGGTTATTTCTCCGCTGAACAGAGTGACGTATTCGCCGCCGGAAATTATTTTGTACGCAAATTTTTTCTCGCCGTCGTAATTTCTGACCTCGGGTTTAATTAACGCTTTTTCGCCCACGGTTAAAGACATATTTTGCACCGAAATCTCGCTTAAATCGACTTTTGGGGTGACTTTCACCTCGAAATCGGCAAAATACTCTGTGCCGGCAAGCGTACATCTCACGGTTGCGGAGCCGGGTTTAAGCCCGACGATTTGCATGCCGTCCGCACTTACCACGTCGCCGCCCGCCTTTACTTCAAGTAAAAACGTCTTTTCGCCGTCGTAGTTTTTCGCTTCGGGCGAAATCGTAACGCGTTGCCCCTCTTCCACGGTGACGTCGGCAATTATTATTTTGCACTTCTCCGAACCCTGCGACTGATCGCCCGGGTTGCACGCCGCGAAAAAGCACGCGAAAATCACGGAAATTGCCGCCACAATAATCGCCGATGCTCTCTTTTTCATCATCATTCTCCTTGTCGTTTTATAGTTTTATCGTGTATAAAATATTAGGTTTTTTATAAGCAAAGCATATTTTTATTTCAGGATTTTCGCCGGAAGCGAGATTTATTATTCATCTCTCTGAATAAAATTCGTCCGACGCCCACTTAAACGGGTTTTCGTTTATATACTTCATATGTTCTTCGTAGTCTTTTTCATTGCGGATTACGTGGTCGTTTGAACGCGCCTGCCAGATATTTTCTCCGTACTCTTTGTCGCAAAATCTCTTTAACGTTGACACGAACCGTGAATACGTACTGCATGATTTCTTTTCTTCCGATGCGCCGGCTTCACTCTTTATCACCAACATCAGGTGTATGTGATTGGGCATTATTACGTACCCGTCAATCGAAATATGCTCATAAAACTCGCCCATACGTTCGATATTCTTTTTCGCGATTTCCCCGTATCGGGTTAATTCCGTTTTCGGACAGTCGAGGACGCCTGTCCCTACAATCGTAGACAAGATGCATTTCTTATCCTTCGTGCATATCGTCACAAAGTATGCTCCCGGACTGCTATAATCAAAGCACTGCAATCGCGGCGATTTCCTTTTTGGCAACGCCTTGTTTTCAATCGTTTCGTTCATAATTTTCCGTCCGGATAATTTCGTTACCGTTTTTTACAGCTTAATCAGGCGCATTATGTTTGATTTTCACACGCATTTCAACTGTAGGGACAGGCGTCCCCGACTGTCCGATTGTAGTTTCAGGTAAAGAGTAAGCGTTTTATTTTAAATCGGATAATTTCGTTTGGGCTAAACAAATGACCTCTTTCGTTGTATGGGAAACGGCTCCCGCTGTCGTTCTTTTCGGACAGCCGAGGACGTCTGTCCCTACATTTAGAAAAATGTGCTTTGTCATGGAATTATGACTTTATTCCGTAGGGCGGGGGCTTGCTCCCGCCGCCAAAGCAATCTCTTCGCCTGAAAAAAGAAGAATTTACTCCAAATAAATACCGGTAACTATTTTCTTTGTGCCGGAACGCATGCACGCGCAAATTTCGTCGGGGGTGTCGGCAAAAGGAATTTCTTCCGCCTCGGACGCGTATTTTTCCTCCGCGCCGTACAAAAGCGAGCCGCCGCGCGTAAAGCACGCAACCGAAGAATCGGGCAAGACCTCGGCTATTTTGCAGGCGTTTCTTTTGCCGTCCGCAACGACGTAAAAACCGCCTTTCAACGTCTCGCCGAGCGCATCTTTAAGATTTTCGAGCCCGAGTTTTTCGCCGTGCAGGCGGAAATAGGGCGTAACGTCGTTATCCGCGCACAACGAGAGCGCCTCTTTAAGCGAGAGAATGCGCGTTCCCTTATAAAACTCGTTGGAAAACGCGCCCGCGTCCAGCGATTTAATCGTATCGTAATCGCAATCTTCGACGAATCCCGCACCGTCGGTGTGCGAGCATAAATCGGAGCCGTCGTGGCAGACGATAACTCCGTCGCGGCATTGTTCGAGGTCGAAAACGACGGCGTTAAAGCCGGCTTTCACGGCGGCAAGCACGGCGGGAGCAGTATTTTTGGGCGCGTAAGCCGACAATCCTCCGTCCGCAACGCCGCAAAGCTTTACGGGCTCGCTCGGTTTGTCGTTTACCGTCAGCGTGAGGAACGAAACGCTTGCTCCGCCTTCCAGAGTAAGCTTAAAGTACGCCTCGTCCGCGCCGAACGGCACGAAAAAGCGCATTTTTCGTTCGAGATAGTTGTCCTTATCGACGAAATAGCCGCCCTTATCGTCGGGGCAGAACTTTTCGCCGCGGCGAAAATATTCCGCGGACATAATCGCCCTCGAATTTTCCCCGCCGAACAGCTTTGCCACCGCTTCGACTTCGATCACCTCGAACGGGCGGAAATTGAGCGGAAATTTAAGCGTTCCCGCACCGAAAAGCTGAGCCGTGGCGGTAATTTTTCCGCGTTCCGCCGCCACTTTCACTTCGGTCTTATCGAGTTTAGCCAAGCACGATCTGGATAGTAAATTCACTTTATTTGCCTCCGTCGCTACCGTCTTTCGTTTCGGCAATAAAAAATCGCCGTTTTGTATATTATATCACACAAATCGGCGAAAATCAAGACTCGCGGTCGTTTTTTTATCATATTTATATTATAAAAGCGATATTTCCACCCTTTGACGCGCCCTATCCCGCCAAACTAATCCGCTCTTCCGAGAAGATAGTCCACCGAACAAGACAGATAGGCGGCTATTTTCATCAGGCTTTCGGCGCCCGGCAGCGACTTTCCGCTAAGCCACGAATGCAGCGTTTGCCCCGACAGGCGCAGGTCCTTGCCCATTCGGTACGAAGTTACGCCCGAAAGCGCGAGCGCTTCTTTAAGCCGATCGGGAAAGCTGCCCGATTTGGTAAAATTTCCGGCTCCCGAATAATCGCCCGCGCCCAGAAGAAAGTCGGCGGAGCAATCGAAAAAATCGCAGAGAACGACCAGCGTTTTGTACGACGGCAGTATGTTTCCGCCCAGATATCTGGTTATCGTGGGGCGACTTATTCCCGTTTTTGCCGCAAGCGAATACGCGCCGAACCCTCTTTCCTGCATGATTTCACCAAGCCTGTCGCCGAATTTTGCCGCCGCATCCATAAAAAAGTCGCCTCCTGCAAGAAATTATCCTTGTTTTTTGCACCAAATAGTTGCATAGTGCAAAAAACAATGCTATAATATACATAGATTGCATTTTTAGGCGCCGAGAACTATTACGATACTTTATAAAAGGAGAGAGAATTAAAATGAAAGACAATAAAACCGAAATTTTTCATCCCGATATCCAACCCGAAGGACTATACGAACCGACCCGGCTTAAATGCGGGATCGACGTGGACATGCTTACGTACGAAATCTCCAATTTCCTGCGCATGCAGCTTTTTGCCAAAACGCGTTACGAAGACGGAGATATCCTCGTGGAAATGGGCAACGGCAGGTTGTTCACCGTCAGCATAAGAGACGTCTGACTACTTTCGCGCCGCCTGAAATACGCAATCTGAAAACAAGCAATCTGAAAAGCCGCAGATAAACCGATGTATCGTACGATATTATCGGTTTTTTCTGCATATCTTAAACGTAAGGCGCCCACGGCGGGGGGTTTTATTTATTTGCGGCAAACCGTAGCGGCGGCAACCGACCTACGCCGCTATTTTTCGGTTATGTCGTCGATGAGATTGTTTTTAAGCGACAGGCTTACGGGGTGAGCGGTATTTTGTTCGTCCACCAGCAAAAACGCGCCGTCGCCGCCCGACACGAAATTATCGTCGCGCACCACCGCTTTGTACGGAGAGAAAAATTCGCCGAGCGCCGCGTCTTCCACCGACGAGGAAAGCTCGCTCGTCATATACTTTCTTGCGGCGGCGTAATCGCCCTTTTTCACGCACGAGAAAAAATCGCCCACCGGCGAACGGTCGCACGGGCATTTTTCGCGCGGGGAAAAGACGTAGCCGAACCGCTTTTCAAACAGCGCCAGAGCGCGGCACTCGTCCAGCATTACCACGTTTACCAGTCCGCCGCACGGCGTGGGCGTAAAACCGCAGAATTTCACCGTGTACGGCAGCAGAGCGGGATTAAGCGGAAACACGGTTACGTACACGCTTTCGCACTTGCGGAACTTGACGCAGGAATTGTTTTCGAGAAACACTCCGTTGGCAGTAAACGCGGCTTGCTCGGCAAACTTCAAAAATAACGTTATTTCCATACCGTAAATTTATTCGCGCACGGCTCTTGCTATGCGCGTTTTTGCAGTAATTTTTTTGACCGATCGTTCGGATTTCGTCGCGCCTTTCGCTTGCAATTTACGGCGTTATATGATAAAATTAAGAAAAGAGAAAAGATTTTCTCGCAAAAACCAAAAGGAGTATCTGCGTTATGAGAAAGAAGACGAAATTTTTGACTATTTTGCTTATCGTCGCAGTCGCGCTTTTCGCCGCGACGAACACGGCTGCCTCGTGCAAAAAAGATCCGCCGAAAAACGAGCACGTTTGCTCGTTTGAAGAAGCCTGGACCTACGACCAAGCCGAGCATTGGCACAAGTGTATCGGCGGGGGCGAGTGCGACAAGGTTTCGGGCAAAGCCGCTCACACCTGGAACGACGGTGAAGTCACCAAAGAACCCACTTTCACCGAGAAAGGCGAGAAAAAGTACGCCTGCACCGTCTGCCCCGCAACTAAAACCGAAGAACTCCCGGTAAAACAACACGTTTGCTCGTTTGAAGAAGCCTGGACTTTTGACGAAGCAGAGCATTGGCACAAATGTATCGGCGAGGGCGCCGCTCCCTGCGACAAGGTTTCCGAAAAAGCCGCTCACACATGGAACGACGGCGAAGTTACCAAAGAGCCCACTTTCACCGAAAAAGGCGAGAAAAAGTACGCCTGCACCGTCTGCCCCGCAACTAAAACCGAAGAAATTCCGGTAAAACAGCACGTTTGCTCGTTTGAAGAAGCCTGGACTTATAATGAAACCGAGCATTGGCACAAATGTATCGGCGAGGGCGCCGCTCCCTGCGATAAGGTTTCCGAAAAAGCCGCACATACCTGGAACGACGGTGAAATTACCAAAGAGCCTACGTACGGCGACAAGGGCGAAAAAATTTATACCTGCACCACTTGTTCCGCAACCAAAACCGAAGAAATAGCTTCGGTAACTCTCCCCGGCGAGGACGAAGCGTGGGAAAAAATGCAGTCCCTGGCTAAAAAAGCCAAGGAAAACGACGCTTACGGCGTTCGCGTTTTCGGCGGACGCAGCGATACGCTCGATCAAAGTATATATAACCAAGAATACGTTCTCAATACCGACGGCAAGTCGGCAAGCAAAGTTTACGCGGTCGAAGAAGAAGAAACTTTCACCTCGTATACCGCGCTTATGCAGTACGACGGAAAATATTACCGCGCGGAAGCGGTTAGCGAGTCGTCCGCGTTTAAAATAATCGAAGTTAAGGAAATAACCGAGTATTTTGCAAAAACTTCGGCAGCAACGTCCAAAAGTCTGTTCGACGGCTTTATCGGCAGCAAAGAAGAACTGATCGACTCCCTTATAGAACAGGTTATTTACGATCTGCATTGGTCGGAAGACAAAAACGGCAATCCCGTTCCAGTGACGAAAGAAGATATTTCGGTAAAAGTAATCGTAAAAGGCTCGGGAAATAAAATAGTAATCGAATTAACAGCCGCATTAAACGCCGAAAAAGCCAAAAAGATGTGGTACGAAGGCGCGAATTTTACTTCTTACGTCGCAAAACTGTCGTATACGTTCGACGACGGTGCGTTTTATACCGCCGATTATTCAACCGATAACGGCTACGTAAAAGACGGAAAAACCGGTTCGCTTTTCGACTTCCAGTACGTAGAAATGCTTGCCGAACCCGACTACGCGCTTTACGACGAAGCCGTAAAGGCAACCGATTTATCGGGCGTGGATTTAAGTAAAGTCGAGCCGTACACGATCAACGTGCGGGTATACAACGACATTTACGCGCATAAGCTTGACCGCGTCACGTATTTTGACGCAGCTGTCACCGGCGACGCGTACAAAGCGCTCCAAAAAGAAGCGCACGACATAATATATAAAATCAACGTTTATTTCAAAGGTCACTGCAATCTCCATTCTTGTATGCTTCGTCACATCGTTCCGTCAAGGGAGTCACGCTTTCTTGCGCCGCCGCCTGAGACGCTGTTATTTGAGAAGCTGTTTCAAATCCTCCTCCGGCGTGGTGATGGGAGCAATGCCGAAATTCTCTACAAGGTAGTTCAGCACATTGGGCGAAACAAACGCCGGCAGCGTGGGGCCAAGGCGAATATTCTTGATCCCCAGATACAACAGCGTCAGCAAAATGCACACTGCCTTCTGCTCATACCACGAAAGAACCATGGACAAGGGCAAATCGTTCACGCCGCAGCCGAACGCCTCCGCCAAGGCCAGCGCGATTTTGACAGCTCCGTAAGCGTCGTTGCACTGGCCCACGTCCATGAGCCGAGGCAGGCCGCCAATGGTACCAAGGTCAAGGTCGTTGAAGCGGTATTTTCCGCAGGCCAGCGTCAGCACCACGGTATCGGCAGGCGTCTGCTTGACAAACTCAGTATAGTAGTTCCGCCCGGGACGGGCTCCGTCACAGCCGCCCACCAGGAAAAAGTGCCGGATCGCGCCGCTCTTTACCGCCTCGATCACCTGATCCGCCACGCCAAGCACCGCGCCATGACCGAAGCCGGTCATGACCGTGCTGCCGCCGTTGATGCCGGTGAACGGCTTGTCCTCGTTGTAGCCGCCAAGCTCCAATGCCTTTTCGATGACAGGGGTAAAGTCCTTATCCTCGCCGATGTGCGTCATTTCCGGGTAGGATACCAGCGCCGTGGTGAACACGCGGTCGGCGTAGCTTGCTTTCGGCGGCATCAGGCAGTTGGTGGTAAACAGCACCGGCGCGGGGATGTCGGCAAATTCTCTTTGCTGATTCTGCCACGCCGTGCCGAAGTTGCCCTTGAGATGGGCATATTTTTTCAGTTCAGGATAGCCGTGGGCGGGCAGCATTTCGCCGTGGGTGTAGATGTTGACGCCTTTGCCCTCGGTCTGCTCCAGCAGCAGCTTCAGGTCGTGGAGATCATGGCCGGTGATGACGATGAACGGCCCCTTCTCCACCGTCAGCGGGACGGTCACGGGCGTGGGCGTGCCTTCCAGCTCATGGACATGA
>CAKQJJ010000031.1 GCA_934247335.1 uncultured Clostridia bacterium
CAGTTGACTAAAAGGACAAATTCATTTATAATATTGCAGTAACGGTGTGCCCGCTAAAATTTTGCGCGCGCCTTAAACGAAAACATTACCTAAAAGGAGACATAGATATGAAAAGAACTTATCAGCCTAAGAAGAGAAGCAGATTGAAGGTACACGGATTCAGACAGAGAATGAGCTCTGCCGCAGGAAGAAGAGTACTCAAGAGAAGAAGAGACAAAGGCAGAAAAAATATCGCAGTCAAGCCCCTCGGTTCGCACTAATCGGGCAGGGAATGACGACGAACACTTTGTTATTCAGGACAAAAGACGACAATTCCGCCCCTTTACGTTAAAGGGGCGTTTTGCGGTTTATCATGCTTGCAAAGAAGTACAGACTGACAAAACGCGGCTCGTTTGCCTACGTGTATCGTAAAGGCGGCGCCGTCCGCGGTAAATACATGACGCTTATTTACGTTCAGGGAAAAGAATTGCCCCGTCTCGGCTTGTCCGTAAACAACAAAGTGGGTCACGCCGTGGTTCGCAACAAACTCAAACGCAGAATGCGCGAAGTAATGCGCTCGTATTTAAGCGATATAAAGCCCTGCCAGGCTATTTTTGCCGCAAAAAGCAATGCCGGAGGACTAAGTTACGCCTGCGTAAAAGAAGAAATGTCCGCGCTTTTGAAAAAAAGCGGACTTCTTTCCTGCGATGCGAAAAAAGAAGACTAAAAAACAAATAATAATCGACTTGATCACGTTCAAGTGGTTATTCAAGGGATTGGTTCTGTTTTACAAAAAATGCATTTCCCCCGCCCTGCCAAACGTGTGCGCGTATACGCCAAGTTGTTCGACGTATATGTTGCAATGCATCGAAAAATTCGGCGTAATCAAGGGCATTCCGCGCGGAATATGGCGTATTCTTCGCTGTAACCCGTGGACGAAAGGCGGATTCGATCCCGTACCCGACAACCCAAAAGGAGCTATGAAATGGCTTTTCTAAGCATTATTTCCGAAGTAACGGCACCGACCGGACTGTGGAGCTGGCTTATTCTCAACGTATTCTCGTTTATCGCCGATTACGGTTGGAGAATAGTTTTCTTCACGTTCTGTCTTAAACTCTTGCTGTCGCCTATCGATATTTATCAGAGATACAAGGCAAGAAAAAATCAGCTTATAACCTTAAAACTCAAGCCGCAGATGGACAAGTTGCAGAAAATGTACGGCAACGACCAGAAAATGTTGGCTCAGAAGCAGATGGAACTCAGCAAAAAGGCGGGAATCAGCTATTTTTCGTCCTGCCTGCCCGCAATAATAACGCTCGTAATTTTCCTTACGTTGTTCTCCCGCGGACTTCAACCCATCAGCCAGTACCAGAATTTCCGTCAGTACGAACAGCTTTACAATACGTACGTTCGTTATTGCGACGATAATCTCACCGAAAAACGCTACAACGAGATTTTCGCTTCCGAGATAGATAAAGCGAAAACCGACGCTGAAGCAAAGAAAAGCGATATCCGCACCGTCGAAAGCGACAGATTGAAAGAACAGCTCGGACTCGAAGCGTACAACGCCGTTGTCAAAGCCGAATACAACCGTATTTACGAAACCGAGTACGAAAAGAAACATAAAGAGGTTGAGGCGAAAAAGGACAGCTATCTTGCCGCAGCAAAAAAAGCGCTGATCGCTCAGACTGCCGAAAAGGCGTACAACGACGCTCTCCAAGAAAAATTGTCGCCCTATACGTACGATCAGTATTGCGCCCTTTCCGACGAGGAGAAAACCGCAATCGCCGAAGCCGCGCAGTATGCGTACAACGTTGCCGTAAATTCTTTCGACGAAGAGGCAAATAAGGCGCTCATCGAAGAAAACGCCGAAAAGGAAATGAAGCTTGCTGCCGAAAACGCAGTTCGCCAGGTTGCCGAAAACGCCGTTAATAAAGAAGCAACGGCGGCTAAAAACGCAGCCCTCAACGCATATACGGCTGAAGATCACGCTGCCGAACTTGACGCAAACACCGAAAAGGCAATCGCTCAGACCGCCGAAAATACCGTCCGCACCAAGGCAAACGATTACTGCAAAGACATCGCTCAGACCAAGGTGTTCGAGGCGTACGAAAACGGCGTTAAGATGAACTTCCTGTGGATTAAAAACATCTGGAACGCCGATACGTTCTGGACCAAACCCATCAATAAGTACGACGATTTCATTAAAAATATCGGCAATTACGCAAAACCCGGCAAGGGAATATCCGAAGATCAGCTTAACAAAATGCTCAATTCCGCCAAGTACGGCGACGTTATGGGCAAGCTTCTGGACGATCCCGAATACAACAGTGCCAACGGCTACATGATTCTGCCCGTTCTCACCGTGCTTTTGTCTGTAGTCATGCAGGTGCTTTCCTATCGTCAGCAGAAGCAGGGCGGTCAGATGAACGCTCAAAGCGAAAGCACGTCCAAAATCATGATGTTCGTAATGCCCGTATTCATGGCGTGGTTCGCGTTCTCGTATACCGCAGCTTTTGCGCTGTACCTCGTTATGAGCTACGTCGTTTCGATTGCCATTTCGCTTATCGGCTCGCTCGTAGTCAAGATTGCCGATAAAAAGACCGAAAAGGCGCTCGTAACCGAAGTTCAGCAGTACGGCAGACCGGATTTCTCGGACAGAAAGAACGATAAAAACGACAAATAATCGAAAGCGCGGTAATCCGATTTACCGCGAGAGGTGAAAATATGATAGTAGAAGGAATAGGAAAAAAATTGGACGACGCCATAAGCGACGGACTTGAAAAACTTGCTCAGGAATCGGGCAAAGAAGGTATCACCATCGACGACGTTGACGTCGAAGTTCTGTGCAGCGGAAGCTGGCTCAGAAAAGCAAAAGTCCGCATGACTTTCGACGCAGATGCGTTCGAGCAGCAGAAAGCTTCTGCTCCCGCGGAAAAGGTCGAAGAAGACTGGTATCAGCCCAAAAAAGAATTCCGCAAAGAAAAGAAATTCGACAAAAGAGAGCGCTCCGATCGCTATGAAAAGCAACGCCCCGCTCGCGAAAACAAAGCTCCCGTCGAAAATAAGGAAGTCGCTCCCGAAGAAGCAAAACAGCCCGCAACTCCCGCCGAGCCGCCCAAGCCCGTTTCTGAAGAACAGGTGGAACTGGCACGCGCATACGTCAGCGAACTGCTGCGCCTCATGAACGTCGAAGCAAGCCTTGTCATCAACACCGATAAGGGCAGCATCGATCTCGATATCGTAACCGAAGACACTTCGATTATCGGTCATCACGGCGAAGTTCTCGACTCCATCCAGCAGCTTTGCAAGCGCGCCGTGGAAGAGGGCGAAGACAAACACCTTGCCGTCAACGTCGATTGCAAGGGCTATCGCGAAGGCAGAGAAAAAACGCTTGTCGCACTCGCAAACCGCATGGCTGCCAAGGCAGTTAAAACGGGCAGAAAAGTGCTTCTCGAACCCATGAACAACACTCAGCGCAAGATTATCCACGCAACGCTCAACGACAACGATAAAGTGTTCACCAAGAGCGAGGGCAAGGAACCCAATCGCCGCGTGGTAATAATCCCCAAGCGCAGCAGGAACAACCGCGGCTACAACAATAATCGTAATCGCGCTCCCAGAACCGAAACCACCGCGCCCGAGTCCGCACCCGTGCAGACCGCCGAAGCGCCCGTTTCTGAAAACGAATAATCATTCGGCATAATAACGCGCCAATCACATAAGTGATTGCCGTTAAACATCCGATATCGCAGGTCCGCAGGCTTCCCCGCCCACGGACCTACTTTTCTGAAAAAAAGTAGGCAAAAAACTTTTGGGCTAGGCTTATTATAATAGTAGGGTTGATTCTCTTCTACTTTTGCTTTGCGTATAAAGCAGACACCGTGCTTTTTTGTAAAAATAGGCAAAAACTTTTGTGTTAGGTGTACAGATACAAAGTCACATTTTCTGATTTGTAGGGGAGGGGTTTCCTCTCCTGCATTATAATGTAGGGACAGACGTCCTCGGCTGTCCGATTATGGTTTTTGCAAAAGCAAGTGACATATTTTAAATCGGATAATTTCATTATGTCACATACAAATGACTTCTTTCGTAGGTTGGTGCTTGCTCCCGCCGCCATTTTATTCGGATATCCAACGGCATCCAATCTCTACAATTAAAACGAAAAACCGTAACGCAGCAACGACTTCTTCCCAAAAAACATTCCCCGAAAAATCTTCCGAAAAAATTTTTAAAAATTCCGAAAAAACGCTTGACAAATAGGAATAATTACTATATAATATAGTCAAATGATAATGATTATCATTTACGACCAATCCGACACTATCGGAATCACAAGGAGCATATGAGAAAATCGCAACAAAGAGAAGCCGTGTATTCGATAATCAAATCCACCACGTCGCACCCCGACGCATATTGGGTGTACGAAAAGGCGCGTGAAATTATTCCGGATATAAGCTTGGGAACGGTTTACCGCAATCTCGGTCAGCTTACCGAGAGCGGTGACCTCATCACCATCGAAACGGACGAGGGAGTGGTTCATTACGACGCCCGCACTTCTTTTCACGCCCATTTCATATGCGAAAAGTGCGGTAAAATAACCGATCTGTTTATCGAACCGCACAGCGAAGAAGTCGAAAACCTCGGATACACGGTCGAAAAGGAAAAACGCGTCTATTACGGCGTGTGTAAAAATTGCAACGAAAAACATAAAAACTAATTTTGAGAGGATTAAAACAATGAAAAAACAGAAAAGATGCTTAATTTGCGGATGTATCGTAGACGAAGAAGTGGAAAGATGCCCTCAGTGCGGCGCAACTAAGTTTGAAATGCTCGAAGTAAGCTGCGCTTACAACTGGGCGTGCGTTCACGCAGTGGGCGACGGCAAAGTGGAAGACGCCGAGGTTTTGCAGGGCTTGAAAGACCATTTCCACGGCGAATGCACCGAAGTGGGTATGTACCTGGCAATGGCAAGAGTAGCCGACAGAGAGGGCTATCCCGAAGTTGCCGAAGCATATAAAAGAATAGCGTACGAAGAAGCAGAACACGCAGCAAAATTCTGCGAACTTCTCGGCGAAGTGGTTTCCGCTTCCACCGAAGAAAACCTGATTGCCCGCGCCGGCGCCGAAGAGGGAGCTTGCTCGGCTAAACTCGAAATCGCAAAGCGCGCAAAACAGCTCGGATACGACGCGGTTCACGACACCGTTCACGAAATGGCAAAGGACGAAGCTCGTCACGGCGCAGTTTTTGCCGGACTTCTGAAAAGATATTTCGGTAAATAATTGCCCGTTCGCAATACAAATGAATGAAATAAATAAACTCGTATTGTAAATACAAAGAACAAAATCGAAAAGAAGAAATGCAGACTTAAAAAGCTCTGCGTTTTTTCTTGCCTTTTTCCTCGATTGCGAGTATAATTATCCGGAGGGAGTGAAGATAATTATTTGTCTTTTACTTCCCGTAAACACGCAAATATAAAAGCTTGAAAAAGCAAGGACGAATACACATGAGCGAATGCACTCACAACTGTTCGACGTGCGGCAGCGATTGCGCTTCCCGTAAAAGCGAAAGCATGCTCACGCCGCTCAATCAGTTAAGTAAAGTAAAAAAAGTAATAGGCATAGTCAGCGGTAAAGGCGGAGTGGGTAAATCCACCGTAACCTCGCTTCTGGCTTCCGCAACGAGCAGAGCGGGCAAACGTACCGCCGTTCTCGACGCCGATATAACCGGACCGTCCATTCCCAAGGCGTTCGGACTTACCAAAAAGGCGTACGGAACCGAAGACAATCTGCTCATCCCCGTAAAATCGGAAGGCGGAGTGCAGATTATGTCGGTAAACCTCGTCTTAGAAGACGAAACCAAGCCCGTAATCTGGCGCGGACCCATTCTTGCGGGAGTGGTAAAGCAGTTTTGGGGCGAAACGGTATGGCAGGACGTGGACTATATGTACGTGGACATGCCTCCGGGAACGGGCGACGTTCCGCTCACTGTGTTCCAGAGCATTCCGCTCGACGGAATAGTAATTGTCACCACGCCGCAGGATCTCGTGTCCATGATAGTCGAAAAAGCCGTAAACATGGCAAAACTCATGAATATCCCCGTTCTTGCGTTGGTGGAAAACATGTCCTATTATCCCTGTCCGCATTGCGGAGAAAAACTCTATCCGTTCGGAAAGAGCAAATTAGAGGAAGAAGCCGCAAAAATAGGCGTTGACTGCATCGCGCGCATGCCCATAAATTCGCAGATCGCAGAGGCGTGCGACAGCGGCAAGGTCGAAAGCGTAAAAGAAGACGCGCTTGACTGCGTTCTTAACAAGATTTTCGCGCTTAAATAATGAAATTCACGTCGCTCAATACGCCCGAATTCATCGTTCGCGCACTCGAAACCAAAAATATAACCGAATGCACCGAAATCCAGAAAGAAGTAATTCCGCTGCTTTCGGAAGATAAAGACGTAATAGGTCAGTCCAAAACGGGCAGCGGCAAAACCTTTGCATATGCGATTCCGGCTGCCGAAAAGGTGGATACGGAAAGCGGCGACACGCAGATTCTGGTGGTTTGTCCCACGCGCGAGCTTGCCGCTCAGGTGGTAAACGAAATACGTTTTCTCAACACCTTCCGCGAAGGCTGCAAGGTTGTCCCCGTCTTCGGCGGAACAAATATGGCGCGGCAGGTAACCACGCTTAAAAAGAACGCCGAAATAGTCGTCGGAACGCCCGGAAGACTGGTAGATCACTTAAAGCGCCGCACGCTCAAACTCGAAAACCTGAAAATGCTCGTGCTGGACGAAGCCGACGAAATGCTGAAAATGGGCTTTAAGGAAGAAGTCGAAAAGATAATTTCCAAATGTCCCGTCGATCGCGTCACGGCGATGTTCAGCGCAACCATGCCCGACGGCGTGAAAAAAATAGCCGAAAACTATATGCGCTCGCCCGTCGTAGTGGAAATCGACGACGAAATCACCCGCTCGGTTGCTCAGTTTTACGTAAAAACCGGGCTGAAAGACAAGGATTCCACGCTTAAAAAGCTTATAAAACGCTTTTCGCCCGAACGCGCCATGGTTTTTTGCAACACCAAGCGCATGGTGGCAAAACTTTCCGCAAGTCTGTCCGCAATAGGCGTTCAGGCGTCCGCCATTCACGGCGATATGCCGCAAAAAGACCGTAAAGCCGCGCTCGATAAATTGAAGTCGGGCGAAGTAAGCCTTATGATTGCCACCGACGTTGCCGCAAGAGGAATCGACGTCGAGGGCGTGGACATAGTGTTCAACTACGACGTTCCGCAAACCGCCGAATATTACGTTCACCGCATAGGCAGAACGGGCAGAGCAGACAAAAAAGGCGTTGCCTACACGCTTATAAACACCGATTGGGGCATGAAATGCCTGTCCGAAATTGTCGCCGCCACCGGCAATACCGTGGAAGAATTTTCGCTTGACGAAAAACAGGAGAAAAAGCAGCGACGGGCGGCAACCAGACAGGCGGAAAAATCGGCAAAAAAATACGCCGACGAGCATGCCAAGCCGTCGTTCGTCCGCAGCGGAGAACGTCTGAAAGGCGAACGCGACTTCATCGAAAACGCTTTCAAAAAAGCCGATAAGCAATCGGAAAGAAAAAAGCGCTACGCCGATAAAACGGACAAAAAGTCGTATTCCGCCGCAAAAAGCCGCGGCAAAAGTTCGGATCTAACCAAAAAACAAACGGCAAATAGCTATAAATCAAAACAAACGAGCGGTTATTCCGCAAAAAATTCAAATAAAGCCCGTAACACCAAGGGCAAAAATCAAGGAGGCAAAAATTATGGAAAACGTTAAAACCTTTCACGTCGAAGGAATGGCTTGCGCTCATTGCGCGGCAAGAGTGGAAAAAGCGGTAGCAGCTCTCGGAGCGAAAGCCGCAGTCGATCTCGCAAATAAAAAAGTTACCGTTACCGGCGACGCTTCCGACGAGAAAATAATCGAAGCCATCACCGCCGCAGGCTATAAAGCAAGCCGCGCTTAAAATAAAGGAAACCAAAGCCCATGCTAAGCGATATGAAGTTTATAGAGGTGAAATATTCGCGAGTTCCAATGCCCGTGCGGATAATAATCACGTGCCTTGCAATGTCCGTGCTTATCGCCTCTATAGTTTTGTTTTTTATACTCGCCGACAGATATTGGCGAACGCCTTTCAGGTACGCGTGGGTAGTCGCCGTCGGCTGGGCGGTCGTGTTCGTCATAATGCTGTTTTTCAATTCACCCGAAAGACGGCTTTTGGTAAACATGTTCAAAGGACTGGTAAACATAAGCAAATGGAACGCCGGAGTATGGCTGATGAAGGCTTTTCTGTGGTATTGCGTGTACACGTACGGAGTGGTTTTTTCGCTGGCGGTATGCTATGCCTACGCTCCCATAGGTTGCGTGAAATTCGCAATAACCGGCTGACAAAATTTTCGGAGACATCACATGAAATTTTACGGAATGCAGAAAATGACCCTTCTCGACTACCCCGGATACGTGGCGTGCACGCTGTTCACGGGCGGCTGCAATTTTCGTTGCCCGTTCTGCCACAACGCGCTGCTTGTTCTCGAGATTGACGAAAATTACACGATTCCTGAAGAGGAAGTGCTTGCTTTTCTCAAAAAAAGGCAGGGGCTTCTGGACGGAGTGTGCGTCACGGGCGGCGAACCTCTTATAAATAAGGATATAGGCGAATTCCTCTCAAAGGTAAAGACTCTCGGCTTTAAGATTAAGCTTGACACAAACGGAACCAATCCCGCGCTGTTAAAAGAGCTGGTTTCGCAAAATCTCGTCGATTATGTTGCCGTTGACATCAAAAATTCGCCCGAAAAATACGCCGAAACGGTGGGGTTGAAAAGCTTCGATATGTCGCCCGTCAACGAAACGGTAAACTTTTTGCTGTCCGGCGCCGTCGATTACGAATTCCGTACCACAGTCACGAAACAGTTCCATTCGGTCGAAAGCATGGAGGAAGCCGCCCGTTTTATAAAGGGAGCCAAACGCTATTTTCTTCAAAATTTCGTGGACAGCGGCAACCTTATCGGCAGCGGAATAACCGGGCAAAGCAAAGAAGAAATGGAAAAAATGCTTGCCGTTGTCAAAAAATACGTGCCCGACAGCCACTTGCGCGGAATTTAGCCTGCGTTTATAAAAGAAAAAGGGCATAACGACTTGCGTTGCCCGACATAATAATATTTAATGCGACACCACACTATATTGTGTCCGATTTGCTTGACAAGGCACAATATATATTGTATACTAATGAACGATAACACGAAAAACGATTTCGGGAGGAGAATATAATAATGTACACTGTAGTAAAAAGAGACGGAAAACAAGTAGATTTCGACATCGCGAAGATAAAAGACGCCATAACGAAGGCGTTCGACGCGTGCGGAAGACAATATCATCCGGATATTATCGACTTCCTCGTTCTCAAAGTAACGTCGGAATTCGAGCCTAAAATCGAAGATAATAAAATCTCCGTCGAAGCCATTCAGGACAGCGTGGAGTCGGTCCTGATTAAGGCGGGCTATGACGAGGTCGCCAAGGCATATATCCTGTATCGTAAGCAGCGTGAGCGTATGCGCAATATGAGCAATACGTTGCTGGACTACAAGAAGATTGTGGACAACTACCTCAAGGTCAATGACTGGCGCGTCAAGGAAAATTCCACCGTGACCTATTCGGTCGGCGGACTGATCCTGTCCAACTCCGGCGCCATTACCGCCAACTACTGGCTGAGCGAGGTTTACGACGAGGAGATCGCCGATGCGCACCGGAACGCGGACATCCACCTGCACGACCTCTCCATGCTGACCGGCTATTGCGCCGGGTGGTCGCTCAAGCAGCTGATCCAGGAGGGACTGGGCGGTGTGACCGGCAAGATCACCTCTGCACCCGCCAAGCATCTGGCAACGCTGTGCAACCAGATGGTCAACTTCCTCGGTATCATGCAGAACGAGTGGGCAGGCGCACAGGCGTTCTCGTCCTTCGATACATATCTCGCTCCGTTCGTAAAAGCCGACAATTTAAGCTACGAACAGGTTAAAAAATGCATCGAATCCTTCATTTACGGCGTTAACACTCCCAGCCGCTGGGGTACGCAGGCGCCCTTCTCCAACATAACGCTGGACTGGGTTGTGCCCAACGACCTTGCCGAACTCAACTGTATAGTGGGCGGAAAGGAAATGCCCTTCAAATACAAGGACTGCAAGAAGGAAATGGACATGGTAAACAAGGCGTTTATCGAAATCATGATAGACGGCGACGCTCACGGCAGAGGATTCCAGTACCCCATCCCGACCTATTCCATAACCAAAACTTTCGACTGGTCGGACACCGAAAACAATAAACTTTTGTTTGAAATGGCTGCAAAGTACGGCACTCCGTACTTCTCCAACTACATAAACAGCGATATGGAACCCAGCGACGTCCGCAGTATGTGTTGCAGACTGCGTCTTGACCTTCGCGAACTGCGTAAAAAATCGGGCGGCTACTTCGGCAGCGGCGAAAGCACCGGATCGGTGGGCGTCGTAACCATCAATATGCCGCGTATCGCCTATCTCGCAAGTGACGAAAAGGACTTCTACAAGCGCCTCGACAAGATGATGGACATCTCGGCTCGCTCGCTTAAAATCAAGCGTAC
>CAKQJJ010000032.1 GCA_934247335.1 uncultured Clostridia bacterium
GCCTTTTCCCGGCGCTTTAATAAAAAGCTTGTCGCCCTGATCGCTTATCGCTTTGCGCACCGATTTGAACCACAGCGAATACTCGAAGTCGCGCGCGGAATTTTCTTCGGGCTCCGGGAGAAGATTCAGCTTTTTGTCCTGAGCCGAAACGGCGGGCTGAATGGCTCCGAGTGGCAGAACGAAATAGCCGCGTTTTTGCCGGGCTTCGACGTAGCCTTCTTCTTCGAGAAGGGAGTACGCCTTTTCGATGGTTATCACGCTGACGTTATCCGCAAGCGCCGCGGTGCGTTTGCTGGGCAGCTTTTCGCCGCTTTTCCATTTGCCCGAAAGAATGCCTTCCTTGTAATTCAAATAAGTTTCGTAATATTTTTTCACAACCGACTCCTTGAAATCCGGTAACTTGAAATCTGGTAATATAAAAAATAATCGTTTTGGCTATTTACTTATTACCACTGCTACATTATAATATATTACGTAAAAAAAGTAAAGAGGTTTTCTGAATGAAAAAAGATTATCCGCGCGTTCTTACGATTCAGGACATATCGTGCTTCGGACAATGCTCACTCACCGTCGCGCTGCCGGTTATTTCGGCTTGCGGAGCGGAAACGTGCGTTTTGCCGTCCGCCGTTCTGTCCACTCATACCTGCGGATTTTCCGGCTACACGTTCCGCGACCTTACCGACGATATGCCGGCAATCGAAAAACACTGGCAAAAGGAAAATATTCGCTTCGATGCAGTGTACACCGGTTATCTCGGCAGCGCAAAACAGATTGCGTACGTGGAGAGCATTGCTCGCAATTGTCTTGAAAAGGACGGGCGGCTTATCGTCGATCCGGCAATGGCGGACAACGGAAAACTTTATCCCGGGTTCGACGCCGCTTTCGTTGACGAGATGAAAAAACTCGCCGCAAAAGCCGACTATCTGCTGCCCAACCTCACCGAAGCGTGCCTGCTTGCGGACGAAGAATATAAAACGAGCTACGATCGCGCTTATATTGAAAAACTTTCGGAAAAACTGACTGCGCTCGGCGCAAAAACGGTGGTTCTGACCGGCGTTGGTTACGATGCCGATAAAACGGGTGTAGTCGTTTTTTCGGACGGAAAATACGAGTATTACGAACACGAAAAGATTGCCGAGGGTTGCCACGGCACGGGCGATATTTACGCTTCGGCGTTTACCGGCGCGCTTTTACGGGGCGCTTCCGCGGCAAAGGCAGCCGAAATCGCCGCAAATTTCGTCGTCGAATGTATAAAAGCAACCGCAGGCGATCAAAATCATAAGTACGGCGCTAAGTTTGAAAAGGTGCTCGGCAAACTGATTTGCGCGGTAGACGCGATTGCAAAATAAAGACGCTTCTTTCTCACTCCTATATATTGGAAAACGAACCTTAGGTTTCCCCGCCGAAGGCTCGTTTTTCATTTTAAAGTTTTTAATTAGTAGTGAATTTTTTGCTATATCGGGCGTCGTTTGGTCTTAACGTCAGGCAACAAAATTATAAAATCATTGCACCAGCAGCGTAAGCAGCGGAATTGTGATAAAGCACAAAAGCGTGGACAAAAGCACGCTGTTGGCGGAAAGTTCGCGCTCGCCGTCGTAAAGCTCGGCAATGTTGAGTATCATGGACGCGCACGGCACTGCGGTGAGAACCAGCACGCTTGCCTTGAAAACCGGGTCGAGCGGCAGAAAATATACCGCGGCGTAGCAGAACAGCGGAAAAATTACAAGCTTCGTAAGGCACGTAAGGTACACGAACGGGCGTGCAAACAGTTTTCCGAACGGCACGCAGGCAAGCCTCACTCCGAGAATAATCATGCAAACGGGCGTGGACGTGTTGCCCACCAGTTCGAGCGCGTTTACGAACGCCGTAGGAAGATGTTCGCGCACGTTGAAAAACGCCAGCAAAAGCCCCGCGATAAGCCCCACGGTATTGGGGTTGAATATGCCTTTTACTATATTTACTTTGCCTTTGTCGCCGGTCACGCAGAACACGCCCACCGTAAACGACAAAACGTTTAACGCCACGCTTGCGATGCACGAATAACTCATGACGATCGCGTTGTCCGGGAACAGCGCTTTTACTATCGGCAGTCCGAAAAATCCGCAGTTGCCCATAACGGACGCTATCGTAAAAATACGATACTTGCCGTCGTCGAACTTTTTGCGGAAAATAAGGAACAAAATGCCCATAAACGCTATCTGCAAAAACAGCACGATTACGAAAAACAGCCCCATATCGCCGAGTTTTGCCCACGTAAGCTTTTCGCCCCATACCGCGCCGATTATCATGCACGGCGAGCAGACGTAGACAAGCACGGCGGAGAGCGTGGACAGGTGATTGCCGTCGGCTTTTTTCATTTTTCCCAGCAAAAAGCCCGGCAGTATGTAGCATAAAGTGACTAAAACGTTGGTAAGCGCGATTGTAAACATAAAAACCTTCTCGTGTAATTGAATGGTAAAATAAGTTATTTGCTGCGGCTTTTCCGGTATTGTTTGGGCGTAAGTCCCGTGATTTTGCGGAAAATCCGATTGAAATTGGCAGTGTTGTTGTACCCGCACGCCGCTGCGACCGAAAGCACGGTGTCGGAGGTGTTTTTAAGCAGCCCCAGCGACTTTTCGATGCGTTTGATGTTGACGTAATCCCACGCGGTCATGTCGAAAACTTCGTGAAAAGCGGATGCGAAAGCGGTTTTCCCGAGGTTTGCCGCCGATAATATGTCGGAAAGCGTGATGTCCTCGCAGTAATGCTCGTTCATGTAAGCCGCCGCGCGCATTACTTCGCCGAGGTGCATGCAGATCGGCTTGTCGTCGCTTTCAGGTTCGCACAGCCCGAAATGGCGGTAAAGAGTGATGAGCAGCGAGCAAAGCAGTCCCTTGACGATAACTTCGTAGCACGGCTGTTTTTGCTCGCATTCTTCTTTTATACACAGCAAATCTCTCTGAATTTCGCCCGTGTATTTGTTGATTTCGTCCAGTTTGTTGCAAAAATCGGCTTTTCTGTCGGTGAATACGCGCATAAACGATTCGCCCTGATTATCGCTGTCCTGCAAGATAAAACCGGGCAGAAATTGCAGATTAAGTATCTGCATGTCGCGTTTGCCGCCGCACGGGAAAATATCGGTAATGCAGTGGTATTCGTTTGCCGAAAACAAAAATACGTCGCCGCTTGCAATTTCTTCCCTGCCGTGCTCGGTGTCGTAAAAGCCGCAACCGCGCTCGATAAGCCCTATTTCGTACTGAGTGTGGCGGTGCATGCGGTACTGTCCCTCGCGGCATTCGGCGCGCGAAGTGAACAGCCGGAAAACGGCGTTTCCGTATTTGTCGTTAAGTTCGGCTATTACGTCCAATCGTGTTGCCTCCTCGCGGCGGAAGATTGTTTGCAAATTTCGGAAAATTGTTGTTGATTAAGCCAAGCCGATGTTGTATAATGTTTGCAAACAAAGGTATTATACACCTAACGACTTAATTTTGCAAGGAAAAGGAGAGCAATATGAATCAAAAAATCAAAGCAAGCGACCTTAAAATCACCGATCTTCGGGTTGCGGACATCGACGGGCTTCCCAAACACATGATACTTCTCAAAATTTACACAAACGCGGGTATCGTGGGTTACGGCGAAGTGCGCGACGCGTCCAGCGCGACGTACGCCAAAATGCTTAAATCCCGTCTTATCGGCGAAAATCCGTTAAACGTCGAGAAATTGTTCAACCGTATCAAGCAATTCGGCGGACATTCGCGTCAGGGCGGCGGCGTTTCTGGCATCGAAGTGGCGCTGTACGACATAATCGGAAAGTACTACGGCGTTCCCGTGTATCAGCTTTTAGGCGGCAAGTGGCGCGACGAAGTGCGCGTTTACTGCGACACCGACGTGGACGGAAAACACACCGGCAAAGATATGGGCATGGCGCTTAAAAAGAGAATGCAGCAGGGCTTTACCTTCCTTAAAATGGACCTCGGAATCGAGCTTCTGTACGACGAACCCGGCACTCTCAACGCGCCCGTAGGACTTATAGAAGACTACAAAAAGTACAACATGAAGGCGATTTGCCATCAGTCCGGCTCCATCGACAAGTCGCTGATGTTCGGAAAAAACTATCAGATTTTCACCGTTCCGCATTTCGCCACCGGCATACACCTCACCGAAAAGGGCATGGACTACCTCGAAAACTACGTGCGCGAAGTGCGCGACGTCATCGGCTACGAAGTGCCGCTTGCCGTAGACCATTTCGGTCACGTCGCAATAGAGGACGCGATCCGCTTTGCCCGCAGAATGGAAAAGTACAACATTGCCTGGATGGAAGACCTCACTCCGTGGCATCAGACCGAGCAGCTTAAAAAATTCGCAAACAACAGCTGCGTTCCGCTCTGCACCGGCGAAGATATCTATCTTGCCGAGAATTTTGAAAAAGTGCTGGCTGCCGGTGTAAACGTCGTTCACCCCGACCTTCTCACCGTGGGCGGTTTTGCGGAAATGAAAAAAGTGGGCGACCTGTGCGAAAAATACGGCGCCGCGCTTGCGATTCACATGGCGGAAAGCCCGATAGGTTTTATGGCTGCCGTTCACGCAGCCGCCGCGCTTAAAGACGTGCTTGCCGTCGAATTCCACTCGGTCGATAATCCCGAATGGTTCGACCTCGTAAGCCCCGCGATAAAAATGGAAAACGGCTTTATGAAAGTGCCCGACGCGCCCGGGCTGGGCATCGAGAGCCTTAACGAAGAGCTTATCGAAAAATTCGCCAAAGCCGATTGCGACAAGCCGTGGAGCGACACGTCGGCTTGGGACAAAGAATGGGCAAACGACCGCGAGTGGTCCTGATCCCGCAACTAAGCGAAAAAAAACGAAAATTCTTGAAAAAAGGAGAAACAATTTTATGGATTACACGATAGATCAATTGATTATATCCGACGAGCAAACCGATAAAAGAATACGCGACGGCATCGAAAAAAATCGTAAGGGAAATTTTACTCTGGACGTCAAAAACGCGAAAAACGTGCACGTAAAGCTCAAAAATCACAAATTCCGCTTCGGCTGCAATATGTTCATGCTGGACGAATTTCCCGACGACAAAAACAAAAACGAGATTTACAAGCAAAAACTCAAAGAAACCTTCAATCTTCTCACGCTTCCGTTCTATTGGGACGCAACCGAACCCGAGGACGGCAAAACGCGTTACGACGCAGACAGCGAAAAAATCTATCGTCGTCCGCCTGCCGACCTTTGCGTTAAATTCTGCGAAGAGAACGGAATCGAGCCGCGCGAACACGCTCTTTGCTACGATCATTTCTTCCCCGAATGGCTTAAAGGAAAGTCCGACGAAGAAGTAAAACGGCACATAATAAAGCGCATGCAGCAGATTTCCGAGCGTTATAAGGACAAAATTCCCACGATAGAAGTCACCAACGAAATGTTCTGGGACAACGGAAAAACGGGCTTTTATAAAAATCCCGAATTTATGGAGTTTTGCTTTAAGCAAGCCGAAAAGTATTTCCCGGACAACACTCTTTGCATAAACGAGTGGTCGGGCGCTATCTGGGATCACAACACCATGCCGTGGGACGCCTATTCGATGCAGATCGAAAACCTGCTCCTTAAAGGCGCGAGAGTGGACGCCGTGGGCGCGCAGTATCACATGTTCTATCGCATGGAGGACTATTTCCGCTGCACGAGAAAGTTCTACAACCTCGCTCATTGCATGAAAGTGCTTGACAATTACGCGCGCTTTAATAAGCCGGTTCAGATAACCGAAATCACAATCCCCGCATACACCGCCGAAGAGCATGACGAACAGCTTCAGGCGGACGTCATCGAAAAACTGTATTCCATGTGGTTTTCCTATCCCGCGATCACGCAGATCATCTACTGGAACCTCGTGGACGGTTACGCCGCGTTCACCACACCCGGCAATATGGCGGACGGAGAAAACTACTACCGCGGAGGCTTGCTGCGCTTCGATATGAGCGAAAAGCCCGCGTATAAGCGCATTAAGCACCTTATTAAAGAAGTCTGGAACACCGACGAGAACGTTGCCGTAAAAGACGGAAAGGCAACTTTCCGCGGATTCTACGGCGAATACGAAGTAACCGCGGACGGAAAAACGTACACCGTCAATCTCGACCAAGACGGAAAGGAAGTCGTTTTATGAAAACCGCACTCGTAACAGGTTCCACTCAGGGCATTGGCAAAGCGATTGCCGAGCGGCTCGTCAAAGACGGATTCAAAGTTTTCGTGCACTGCTCGTCCGATCTCGATAAAGCCGAACGTATTAAAAACGAAATAGGAGCGGCGGGCGCCGTCGTGTGCGATTTAAGTAAGCCCGAAGAAGTCGCTTCGCTCAAAGACAAAACGGGCGACTTGGACGTACTGGTGCTGAACGCCAGCGTGCAGTACAAGCAAAGCTGGCTCGACATTTCCGACGACTGTATTTCGCGCCAGTTGCAGGTAAACGTAGTCAGTACCTTAAAACTCATGCAGGCGTACTACCCCGCAATGCAGAAAAACGGCTTCGGACGAATAATAACCGTCGGCAGCGTGAATCAGCACCGCCGTCACCCCGAACTGGGCTTTTACGCCGCAACCAAATGCGCGGTCATGAGCCTTGTGGAAAACGTGGCGAAAGTAGTCGCGCCGTACGGAGTTACGGTAAACAACGTGTCGCCGGGCGCCATAGCCACGCCCCGCAACGCGTCCGTGTACAACGACCCCGAGGCAAGAAAAAAGGTTGAAGCGTGCATACCCGAGGGAAGGTTCGGCACGCCCGAAGACTGCGCCGGAATAGTGGCGTTTTTAGCAGGCGATCGGTCGGAGTACATCACGGGAGCGGATATCAAAGTGGACGGAGGAATGAGCTTATGATTTGCGAAGAAAAAGAATTCGCGGGCATCAGGTACTGCCTGTACAAGCCCGAAAATTTCGACGGAACCAAAAAATATCCCACCATATTTTTTACGCACGGAGCGGGATCGCGCGGCGACGACCTTGAAATCATCAAAAAGCACAGCGTTATTTTAAAGCTTACCGATCACGCCGCAAACTGCGTTATTTTCGCGCCGCAATGCGCAACCGACACCTGGTTCGACAAGTTTGAAAGCCTTATCTCGCTTGCAAAACACGCGTATTCGCAGCCGTATGTCAATCAAAAACGCTTTTACGGCTCGGGCGTCAGCATGGGCGGATACGCAATGTATCAGCTTATGTCAAGCGCGCCCGAACTTTTCGCAGCCGGCATAATCTGCTGCGGCGGCGGAATGTACTGGAACGCCGCAAGGCTTAAAAATATCGCGCTTCGATTGTTCCACGGCGAAAAAGACGAGGTGGTCTACCCCGAAGAGAGCAAGCGCATTTACGCCGCGCTTAAATCCTGCGGCGGCAACGTCGAACTCATCACCTATCCCGAATGCGATCACGATTGTTGGAGCAAAACGTACGCAAACGACGACAATTACGACTGGCTTTTATCCAAGGAGAAATTATGATTAAATTCAACGACAGAGAACAGATAATCGCGCTCACCCCTCAGTGGAAAGGCGAGCGTTTTCCCGACGGCAGACCGCGCGTAGCCGATAAATATCTCGAAAAAATGCGCAAAATGACGCTCGAAGAACTGTGGAAACCCATTTTCGTCAAAGGCTACGAAAGCCAGTTCGAGGGCGACCTTAAAACGCTGCACGACGACGGCAGAATACTTATAGGAAGAGCGGTTACCGCAACTTTCGTTCCCACTCGCCCCGACCTTCACGAAGTAATGTTCGGAGTAGGCGCCGAAGAGGGCAGAAAAGGCAACTACAATCAGTGGGTAATCGACAACCTCACCGAGGGCGACGTCGTTGTCGCAGACATGTACGACAAGATTTATAAAGGCACGTTTATCGGCGGCAATCTCACGACAGCCATCAAGGCAAAAACCAAGACTGGCGGCGCCGTAATCTGGGGCGGCATACGCGACACCCAGCAGATGAAGCAGGTGGAAGACGTTCAGGTATACTACCGCGGAATAGATCCCACGCCCATACGCGATTTCGTCATGAAGGACTTCAATTCGATAACGCGCATCGGCAAAGCCACCGTGCTTCCGGGCGACATAGTGTACGGAGCGGGTGGCGGAGTGCTGTTCATTCCCGCGCACCTCGTGGCGGAAGTAGTTGACGGAGCGGCAAAAACGCACGTAAAGGACGATTTCGGCTTTGAAATGATTGCGCAGAACAAGTTTACAACCGCGCAGATCGACCGCGCAACCTGGACGAAAGAGATGCTCGATATGCTCACCGACTGGATCAAAACCGATCCCCGCGGCGAAAAATACCGCGATCTCGACTGGTCGGAAGAATATTACGCAGCCGAACACGGCGACGCAAACGACACTCAGACCATGCTTTAAGAAAATTTTCTTATTATGCGTGATTTCGCTCGTTTGCGGTCGTATTATTATACGTGAAAGCGACGCCCGACCGGGCTTGGAAAGGTTTGCGCTTTCGGCAAACGAAAGAGAGGAATATTAAACATGAAAATCTATTTATTGTCGTGCGCGGACAGCAGCGCCGGCGGCGGAATATACGAGTGCGAACTCGGCGAAAACGGAACTTTGACTCAGACGAATTATTTTGCCTGCGACGAGCCAATGTACGCCGTGCTTAAAGAAAACAAATTGCACGTTCTTTTACGTCAGCCGCTCGGCGACGACATATACAGCGGCTATTTTACGCTTAACGCCGACTTAACGCAGCCGTCGGCTATAAAAAGCACGCTCGGAAAGTGCGCGTGCCACCTCGCGGTCGAGGACGACGACGCGTATATTGTCAATTATCTCAGCGGTAACATCTGCAAAAACGGAGAAAGCGCGGTCTATCACGCCGGCAAGGGCGTCAGTCAGCCCCGCCAGGACGCTCCGCACACGCATTACACCGCGGTGTCGAAGGACGGAAAATACGTGTTCTGCACCGATCTCGGACTGGATACGCTTTACGTGTACGACCGAAAGCTAAAAGAAGTTGCGTTTGCGAAAGTGCCTGCCGGCTACGGAATACGCCACCTTGCTTTTTCGGACGACGAGAAAATCATCTACGCGGTCAACGAGCTCGTGCCGTCGGTAAGCGTGTTCTCGTTTGAAAACGGCGCTTTGGAGCTTAAAAACACGCTTTTGCTGCCCTGCAAAAATGACAATCTCACCGCCGCCGCGATAAGAAGAGGAAAAGGCAATCTCCTGTACGTTTCGGTGCGCGGCGAAAACGCGGTGTTCGCGCTTAAAGCGGACGGAACCAAGCTTGAAATCGCCGGCAAATACGATTGCGGCGGGATTGGCCCGCGCGACTTCGACGTGTTTGGCGATTTTATGGTGGTGTGCAACGAAAATTCGCACAACGCAGCCGTTTTCCGCCTGGACGAAAACGGGCTTATCGCCGAAAAAACCTGCGACTTCGCCTGCCGCGGCGTTCTCAATTGTTTAAGCGCCGAGTGATTTCGGAAAACAACGCAATACTTATAAAAAACGAAAATAGGACATTTTTGCGACCTAAAATCAGCAATTATGTCCTATTATTATTTTACGACGAAATTGATTTTTTATAGCGTTCGTGGTATAATTTGTTTAGCTTGAATTTTTTGAAAAACAAGGAGAAAACCTATGAGAGAAATTTATTCGTTTGACCGCGACTGGAAATTTTACGCCGGCGAACCCGAAGACGGCGATTTAAAATCGCACTCGGCGTCGTATTCGCTATGCAAAACGGGCGGCGCGATAGGACCTGCGGGCAAAAACTACGACGACAATAGCTGGCAGACCGTTTGCGTTCCGCACGACTATCTTGCAGCCGCCGATTTTTCGGAGAACGAACTGCTGTCGCACGGATATCGCGTGCGCAAAAACGCCTGGTACCGCAAGAGTTTCGCGCTCCCCGCCGAACTCGAAGGTAAGACTATAACGCTGTGCTTCGAGGGTGTTTCGGTTTACGCCGACTTTTATTTCAACGGTTCGCTGATCGCAAAGTCGATAAGCGCGTACACCGAAATCACGCTTGACCTCACCGACCGCGCGTTTTTCGGAACCAACGCGCTCAACACGATTGCCGTGCATATCGACGGCACGCGCACCGAGGGCTGGTGGTACGAGGGTGCCGGCATATATCGCCACGTTAAAATGTACGTTTCCGAACCTGTTCATTTTGTTCATAACGGCGTTTTCCTCTCGTGCGAGCGGCTGGATTCGGATAAAAGCAAGTGGAACGTAAACCTTTCCGCCGAAGTAGACAATCGCGCCTACGCGGACAATATTGCCACGGTAAAAGCCGAACTGTTTTATAAAGGAACGCTTTTCGCTCAATTTAAAAGCACTCCGGCTGAAATTCCCGCTTCTTCCGCAAGAACGATAAAATTCTCCGCAGTCGTATCCGACCCCGAGCTTTGGGACGTAGATAACCCCAATCTCTACGACGCCGTAATCACTCTTTCGGTAAACGGACAGGAGGTTGACGAGGAAAAATTCAGAACAGGTTTCCGTTCTTTCCGATACGACGCCGAGAAAGGTTTTTTCTTAAACGACAAGCCGCTTAAAATCAAGGGAACGTGCAA
>CAKQJJ010000033.1 GCA_934247335.1 uncultured Clostridia bacterium
AAATTAGGGTATACTTTCATTGGGTGGAGTGATGATGGTGTTATCAATAAGGGGGATTTTGGGAATAAAATTTTTACTGCAAATTGGAGTGTTGATATTATTTTATCAGATGATGGACATGGTGTTATTGGTTTAAATAATAGAGAAGTTAAACACTTAACTATTTTGTCAGAATATAACGGTAGAAGTATTACGTATATCGGTGATAGTGCATTTTATAGTGAACACATTGAAAGTGTTGAAATACATGAAGGGATTGTTAGCATTTATTCAAACGCATTTAGATGGTGTTCTTCATTAACCAGCATAATAATTCCGAGCAGTGTCGAATTTATAAGTTCCGGTGTTTTTCGGGATTGCCCGTTAACAAAGATATCCATTCCGGAAAATGTGACACAAATATTTGAAGATACTTTCCACGGTTGCTGCGATTTAAAAGAAGTAAATATTCCGAATGGATGTACGTATATTGGAAAAGCAGCATTCCAAGGGTGTCGTAGTCTTGAAAAAGTTACATTCCCTAGTGGGTTGACAACGATAAAAGCTTTGGCGTTTGATGGATGCGATGGGTTAAAAGAAATCACGATTCCAGGCAGTGTTCAAGACATGGGCGTCGGAGCGTTTTCGGCAAAGGGAATTATTAATGTGAAAATAGAAAGTGGCGTAACGTGTATAGGTCACGCTGCATTTTGGGGTTGTTATTATCTTAAGCAAATAACAATACCGGTGAGTGTAACAATAATTGAGCAGAACGCATTCCAATCTGATATGGATTTGCAAGATGTTTTCTATGAGGGAAGCGAGGATGATTGGAAAAAAGTTAATGTAGGTGGAAATAATGAATATTTGTTAAATGCCTGCATTCATTATTTGTGTAAAAACTAAAAAAGTGTCAAATCAACAAAAATAGGTCCGAGCGGAACCAAATGCCCTTGGACCTTTTTCTATTTAATAAATATTCAATTTAACTTTATTTTAATTCTTTTTCTTGTTTTCAAATTCTTTGTCGGCGAGCGCGGCAAAATCTTTGATTATTTTGACTTCTTTTGCGATATAGGGCAAACCGTTAAAGCGATAGAGGTCGTGCTGCCACTTGGTAAAATCGAAAGCGCCGTGATAGTCGGGGTTTTCGATATCGTTCATATAGCAGCCCCACGGCTCGTACGTCTGCGAATAGCCCTGAATAAGTCCCCAGTGATACGAACCGACTTTTTCCAGCCAGAAAAGCGGGAAGATCTCGTCCACGTTATTGTGTTCGATACGGTTGAGCCACTCGTCGTTGATGAGCGGGCGTTCGTAGCGTTCTTTCAGATTTTTGATAAGGCGAACCATATTCTGAAAACTGCCGTAGTAGTGGAAGGACACTACGTCGCTAAGCTCCAATGCCAGCAATTGTTCTTCCTTAAATGGCAGCATATCGGCGTCGTAGCACCAGCAGTCTGCCGTGCACGGCTGAATCTGATTGAATGAGCGGATGATTTCAAACGATTTTTTCATCATTTCCGCAGACATCATGCCGCGACGGGAATTGCCCACTTCGTTCCATACGTTCCAGATCTGCACGCGCTCGTCATGGCAGTATTTTCCGGCGATTTCGCGCACCATATCGTAGAATTTTTCGGTGTACTCGGGCTCGTCGTTCAGCTGATAGCCTGCAGCCGTGTGCGTTGATGAGTGCTGACCGCGCTTAATTCCGCTGTGATAGCCCCAGTCTACGTTCTGTTCGCCGAATTTGAAAGTGTAAAAGTCCTTGGGAACGTTGCAATCGTTTCCGAACACGAGCATAACGCCCAAGCCGTACTTGTTCGCAAGGGAAATATATTCTTCGAGATTGTTCATAAAGCTGTCGTGCTCGTACAGCCATACTTCAAACATGAGAATGGTGCGAACGGCGTTCAGCCCGGTTTTCTTAGCGAGAGAGAACTCGTATTCGACCTGTTTAATCACTTCGTCGTGCTTATAACTCTGCCACATAGCCACGCGATTGACGCAGTTTGACGGATAGCCGTTAAAGCCCCTTATCCAAGGACGGGAATTATACCAATCCCATGCCTTCTCTTTACTCCACTTTTCCATTTTTCGCTCCTTGTTAATTTTTTTAAGCTTAGCGAGATTATAGCATATAAAGGAAAGTAAGGCAAGCGATAAACGCAGGTTTTGTATGATTTTTTTATTTTTCGTAAAACGGGAGCTTGCCTTTATCCAAGCGAAAAATGCCCGTAGTTTTGCTTCGGCTTATATCATTGACAAAACGAGCGCGATATGCTACAATATTCGTGAAAAAAGAGGCGAAAGCAAATCGCTTTTAAGGAGACAATTATGTTTGATAAATTTTTAGAGAGCAGAAAAGCGGCGTGCAAAGCGCTTGCCGAAAAGCTGCAAAAAAGTTTTTCGTACGTCGGAATTCTCGGCAGTCACGTTTTAAGCAGCGCGATAAGAGTTAACAGAAAAACTTCGTCCGTGGGCGAATTGCCCGAGTCCGATTGCGGTTTCGTCGTAAAACTGAACGACGGCGGCATTTTTTACGAATATTCGCTGGACGATATCTGCGAAGACACGGACGCGCTTGCCGAAAAAATCACTAACGAAGTAAAACTCGGCAAGGCGCTCGAATGCCACGCGGTAAGTCCCGAGGCAATCGTGTGCGAGCCTATGGAAAAGCATTTTGAAAGAGAAACCGATACGAATAACTATTCGGACGCGCAGCTTCTCGAATTCTGCACGGGCGTTAAGGATAAAATACTTGCCGCCGACAATCGCATTATAAACGCGCTTTGCATGCTCAGAATTTTTGAAGTAAACAAAATGTTCGTCGGCGTAAACAGAACGCTTACTCAGCATTACGCGTGGATAAACGGCTACGCTATTGCGGTCATGCGCGACGGCGACAAAATGGTGCAGGCTCGCGAAACGGCAAATTCGCACCTTATAAAAGACGTAATACAATTATTGCCGCAAAAAATCGACAAGCTTGTCGAAAAAGCAGCGCACCTTCTTAATGCAAAGCCGATAGCTCCCGGCGTTTACGACGTAATCACCGATCCGTCCATCACTGGACTTATCGCGCACGAGGCGTTCGGTCACGGCGTGGAAATGGACCAGTTCGTAAAGGACCGCGCGCTTGCAAAGCAGTTCGTTGGAAAAAGCGTGGCTTCGCCCATCTGCAATATGCGCGACGGAGCAGGCTCGTGCCTGTCGGTTGCAAGCTATTTCTTCGACGACGACGGAGTGCTTGCCGGCGACACTCAGATAATCAAAAACGGAATTCTCGTGGGCGGCTTGTGCGATCTTACCAGTTCCGCTCAGCTTAAATACGCTCCTACCGGCAACGGAAGAAGAGAAAGCCACACTCACAAGGCGTACGCGCGCATGACCAATACGTTTTTCGAGAGAGGAAAAGACAAGCTCGAAGATATGATAGCTTCGGTTAAACACGGCTATATGCTTTTTGAAACCAACAACGGCATGGAAGACCCCAAAAACTGGGCTATTCAATGCACCGCGGAGTACGGCATCGAGATAGTTGACGGCAAACTCACCGAAAATTACGTGTCGCCGGTCGTCATGAGCGGCTACGTTCCCGACCTGTTGAAGTCCATCAGCATGATTTCTGACGGAATGGAAGTGGAAGGCTCGGGCATGTGCGGCAAGGGCTATAAAGAATGGGTGCGCGTGTCGGACGGCGGTCCCGCGCTTAAAGCAAGAGTAAAGCTGGGCTAAGGAGAGATAAATTTATGGAAATCGAAATCATAAAAGCCGCGCTTGCGGAAAATAAAAAAATAAGCGGATGGAAAATAGTCCGCTCGGAAAAACAGGGCAATCAGCTTTTCGGAGTTCACGAAAAAATCGAAACGGCGCGCGTGGTTGACACCGAAACCACCGCGATAACCGTATACGTCGATCACGACGGCAAAACCGGCAGCAGCACTTTCTCGCTGTATGCGTCCGACGATCTCGCCGAACTGAAAATAAAAGCCGATAAAGCCGCCGGGCGCGCGCTTCTCATCTTCGACGAAAAATATCCTCTGCCCGAAAAAAGCACGACGACTGCCACTCCCGCCGCGAGTAAATCGGAAGATCGTTTTTCAACCGCCGAAAAAGCGTATTTCGCGGTGCAGAAAGCGGTCGAAAAAATGAAAGGCGAGGGCTGCGCGGTAAACGCGGTTGAAATTTTCGTTACCGATTCGTTTACGACGGTGGAAAATTCAAACGGACTTAAAAAGCAGAGCTTCGGCACGGAAATCATGATAGAAGCCATTCCCACCTGCAACGGAAAAGAGCAGTCGGTCGAGCTTTACGAAGCGCTTCACTACGAAACTGCCGACGAAAACCGCATCGAAAGCGACGTGGAAACAGCACTTAAAGACGTTAAAGCAAGACTGGACGCCAAAAAGCCCGAACATGAAATTTCCTGCCCGATAATATTCCGCGCGCAGGACATAAACGAACTGTTCGACAATATTTTAAGCGACGCCGACTACGCAACCGTGTATTCGCACGGCAATCTCTATTCGATAGGCGACGATATACGAAAAGAAGCCGAAGCGGGCGACATTACCGTAACGCTCAAAGGCGAAATTCCCGGCTGCACGGCAAGCCGCAAGTTCGACGGCGATGGAGTGGATTATCGCGACGTCACCGTAATCAAAAACGGCGTTCTCGAAAACAACTACGGCGGAAGCAGATTTGCCTATTACCTCGGCGGAAAGCCCACCGGAGCCAATCCCTGCGTCGAAATAGCGGCAGGCAAGCTTTCGGAAAACCAGATTCTGTCCGGAGACCGATTGGAAATAGCTTCCATGTCCGGGCTTCAGGTGGATTTGTACAACGATTATATCGGCGGAGAAGTGCGCCTTGCATATCTCACCGAAAACGGCAAAACCGCGCCGGTAACCGGTATCAGCATAAGCGGAAGCCTGTCGAAAGTGCTCGGCTCGTTCGAGTTTTCGTCCGAACGCGTGACGAGAGCAAACTATTACGGACCCAAATTCGTAAAAGCGGGCAAACTCACCGTTTATTGATTTGCGCGGAAATCTGAAAGCAGAATGAAAAAACGTCTTACAGGGCTTTTTGCGATAGTGCTGGGAATAGGCTGTGCGTGCGTCGCGATTATACTGAAAGAGGCAAGCACGACTATAAAAATCAGCCTGTGGGTGATTGCCGCGCTGTTCGGACTTGCGGGAGCGGCTATGCTCAAACGCGAAAGCGAACGCGACGACGGCGATATTCCCGACAAGGAACGCCCTCTGCCCGCAAAATACGCAAAGAAAGATTGCCTTATGACCCCGCCCGAACGCGCCCTTATGCAGGTTCTGGAGGGACTTTTCGGCGCACGGTTCCGCATTTTGCCGCAAATCGCGCTTATTTCGCTCGTGGATAAGCTCAATTACACCTCGTACCGCAACGAACTTTTCCGCATCGTCGATTTCGTCGTCGTATCGCCCGATTTCGTTCCGCTGGTAGTGGTGGAGCTTAACGACAAAAGCCACCTTCGCGCAGACCGGCGCGAGCGCGACGCACGCGTTGCCGAAATATTGCAAAAGGCTTCGCTTCCGCTCGTCGTGCTGACGCCCGACAACGCTTCGGATACCTCGTACGTGAAAAGAGCGGTGGGCAGATATTTGCGCTGGCAATGAATAAAATATCATAAAAAAACGCCTTGCTGCATAAAAATGAAAAATATTCAAAAATTTTTGAATAAATATGCACAAAAACGCTTGACATATGCGTTTTAAAAGCGTATAATACGCCTTGTTCGCCGGAACTGAGAGAAAAAACGAAAAAATACATCCGAAAAACATTAAAAATACGGCGAAGAGGAGAAATAATTTTATGAAAAAGTTTATCACGCTTATGCTTACCGTGGCGCTCGCGCTCACAATGTGCATGTCCTTTGCTGCATGCGACGGAAACAATAATTCCGCTTCCAATAAAATCAAGATGATCGACGTTAAGTTGTCGGAAGAGCAGTACGGAATTGCCGTTTCCAAGACCAACGACGGATTGCTCGAAACGGTTAATACTGTGCTTTCCGAAAAAGCAACCGAAATTGCAGCTCTTATAAAAAATTACGAAGGAAAAGATTACAACGACGACGATGCCGCCATTGACGGAACGTATGTCGAAGGCGTTGTTGCTTATCAGACCGGAATGTCTTCGGACGAATATCTCGTTCTCGCAACCGATTATCCTTTTGCTCCGTTTGAATATATGGTCGGAACCAACTTCGGCGGAATCGACATCGAAATCGGCAAACTGATTGCCGACAAACTCGGAAAGAAGCTTGCCGTAAAATACGTGGCGTTCGACCTTATCTGCACCGCGGTAAACGGCGGCGACGCCGATCTTGGACTTGCCGGTCTTACCATTACCGAAGCAAGAAAGCAAACCGTAAACTTCTCCAATCCTTACTACACCGGAGCGTATCAGGTGCTTGTCGTAATGGAAGACGATACCACTTTCGATAATTGCAAAACGGCAGATGACGTTGACGCAATACTTAAATCTATGGCAAACGGAACCAAGGTCGGAAGTCAGACCGGTTCCACCGGATTTAAATTCATCGCAGGCGACAAAGACGAAAGCGGCTTCTCCGAATTCAAAGGATACTCCAATCTGACCGTGAAAGGCTATACCACTCACGCAGATGCGGCTCGCGATATGGTTAACGGAGCGGTTAAATTCTGCGTAGTCGACAACCTTGTCGCATCGTCGATAGTTGCTCAGATTAACGCGTCGGCAAAATAATATTTATGATAAATTGGCAATATTTATGGGATAAGTTCGCCTATCAGGTTTTCACACTGGGCGGATACAAAACGATATTAGACGGTCTGTTCAATACGCTTATCATAACGTTCGGCGGATTTGTAATAGGATTAGTTCTGGGAGCTGTGCTTGCGATAGCGCAGCTTTTGCCGACTAATAAAGTATCCAACGTGTTTAAGGTTATATCCAAAACGTACGTTATGATATTTCGTGGAACGCCGATAGTAGTTCAATTGCTTGTCGGCTGGTACGTGTTGCGTCCGATGCTCGGAATAAGAACGGGCAATCCGCTGGTTTGGGGAACCGTGATATTCGGTCTTAATTCCGGTGCGTATATGTCCGAAATAATGAGAGGCGGTTTATTATCGATCGACAGAGGACAAATGGAAGCCGGCAGAAGCCTGGGCTTGCCTTATTTTACAACGTTGTTTAAGGTAGTCGTGCCTCAGGCGTTGAAAAACAGTTTCCCGTCCATCGGAAACGAACTTATTTCGCTGATTAAGGAAACTTCCGTGGCAGGCTTTATAAGCGTGGTGGATTTGCAAGTCGCATTTAAATTACAGGATACGATTTACAATCCGATTATCTGTTACATAGCGTTGGCGCTCGTGTACGTCGTGCTTGTCGCATTGTTCACTCTTATTGTTCGTCTTATCGAAAGGAGACTGAGAAAAAGTGATAAGCATTAGAAATATTTATAAATACTTCGGCGATTTGCACGTGCTCAACGGCGTTTCGTGCGAAATTCAAAAGGGCGAAGTGGTTGCAATCGTGGGACCGTCGGGAAGCGGCAAAAGCACGCTGCTCCGTTGCATGAACCTTCTCGAACACCCCACCTACGGCGAAGTGTGGATCGACGGCAAACTGCTCACCCCGGTCGATCCCTATCTGCATTTCGACGTCATCGAACTGGGCGACACCTATAAAGAGTTGTTCGCAAGAGAAAAAGGCACTATGCCCGACGACGAGCTGCGGCTTAAAATAATATACGACATAAAGCGCAACGACCTGTTGAAAAAGCACGAGGGAAGAGAATTCGACGCTCTTACCAAAAAGATTTATCAGGAGAACTTCATCGACACCAATCTCGCGCGCAGGAAAATGGGCATGGTTTTCCAGCATTTCAACCTTTTCAACAATTACACGGTGTTGCAAAACATGACTCTCGCGCCCGTAAGCCTTAAACTCAAAACAAAGGAAGAGGCAATCGAAAACGCAATGGCGCTTCTCAAACGAGTCGGACTCGAAAGCAAAGCAAACGAATATCCCGCTTCGCTCTCCGGCGGACAAAAACAGCGTATCGCAATAGTGCGCGCGCTTGCGATGGAGCCGGAAGTACTGCTGTTCGACGAGCCGACCAGCGCTCTCGACCCCGAAATGGTGGGCGAAGTGCTGTCGGTTATGACCGATCTTGCAAAAGAAGGCATGACCATGGTCGTGGTAACGCACGAAATGGGCTTTGCCCGCGAAGTCGCCAGCCGCTGCCTGTTCATCAACGAGGGTAAAATTGCCGAGGACGCTCCGCCCGAACAGTTTTTCGGCAATCCGCAAAACGCAAGACTTAAAGAATTTTTATCCAAGGTTTTATGATTATAAAAAGTGCAAAGTCAACTGTTTACGGCTTTGCATTTTTTTGTGCATTATACTTTACTTTCTTAATTTGTGAAATTTCCTGACAAAACGTCAATAAAAACAGAATTACGTATGTTTTAAACGACTGTTTTTTTATAATAATTAGATAATATGCGTGTTTTTTATTGACAAATGCAAATTGCTTGTGTTATAATAATTTGCGTAAAAGCCGATTGGCTTATAACAAATCGGCAGATTGCGCCTCGGAAAAATTCGCACAAAGAAAATAACGGTTTTTTGCCGTTATGTGCGCTAATCGGTTATCCCCGAAAGGAGTAGCCGTTCGTGCGACCTGTTCCGAGCCGTAAAAATTTTTGAAAGGAGAGTAAAAAATGTCTAAAAACATCAAAAGAAGCGTGCTGTTCTCGGCTTTTTGCACCATTGCGCTTTGCTTGTGCCTCGTTGCGGGCGCAACTTTCGCATGGTTTACCGACACGGCTAAAACCAACGTAAACGAAATCAAGTCCGGTACGCTCGACGTCACGCTGCAAATGCAGAATGACGAAGGCGAATGGGTTAACGCCGAAGGCGAAACGCTGTCCTTCCTCCGCGCAGACGCAGAAGGAAATCGTTTGCCCGACGCAAGCGTATTGTGGGAACCCGGCTGCACTTACTATCTGCCCACCCTGCGTGTGGTAAATAAAGGCAACCTCGCGCTCAAATACAAAATGGTTCTGTCCGGCGCAACCGGCGACCTCAAACTGCTCGACGCGCTCACATTCACCGCAGAATACGAAGCCGACGGCGAAAATCGCAAAGTCAGCGGCGTTTACGGTTCCGTAATCATGGAAGGCACGCTCGAAGCTGTCGAAACCGACAACGTTTACGGCGACGAAATCAGAATTTCCGCCGTTATGGATAAGGAAGCAGGTAACGAATATCAGAACCTTACCGTTCAGAACGTTGCAGTCACCGTCTACGCTACTCAGGCTCCTGTCGAATACGACAGCAATGACAATCAGTACGACGCAGACGCTTCCGCAATCGTTAAATACACCGGCGGCGAACACGTGCTCGATACGGGCGCTATGGCGTTCAACGCAAACGAAATCGCAGTAAAGGTCGAAGGAAAGGGAACCAAACTCACCATCAACGGAGGCAAGTACTACGGCGGCGAGGGAGGAAACAACCAGTGTATCCAAGTTGAAGAGGGCGCTACGCTTATCATCAACGACGGTTACTTCACCGTCGGCAAAGACGCAAAAGGCGAAGGCAACTCCGTAATCGAAAACCGCGGCGGTACCATCGAAATCAACGGCGGCTTCTTTGAAACCAATTACGCTTGGGGCAACTTCTACTACGTTCTCAATCAGCTTAACAGCAATCCCGGAACCATCACCGTTAAGGGCGGCACGTTCGTAAACTACAACCCCGCAAAGGGCGACGATAACCTCGGCGGCAATTTCGTCGCAGACGGCTATATGGTAACCGAAAAGCAGGTCGGCACCGACACCTGGTATACCGTTGTTCTTTCCGAAGATTTCCTTAACTCTTGCGAAACCGATCACATGATTGATTCCGACGGTGATGATCACGGTGCAGGATTGCTTCTTAAAGGCTTGAACATCAGTGCTCCGGGCAAAACCGCAATCGCTCTTCCCAAGCAGTACTCTCGTCAGATATGGGTTGACAATTGCACGCTTTCCGGAAAGTATATCTTTACTTCCGCAAAAGAGCAGACGATAGTCCTTTACAATTGCAATATTACGGTAGAGGAAGGCGGAAAAATCGTATCTCTTCCCGAGCTCACAACGACGCAAGTAGTGATTGCCGGTGACGTTTACGTTAACGGAGTAAAGCTTACTCAGGAAGAACACGGAATGGGAACCGAGTTTTTCAATCAATATTTTGAGAATATTGGAACTTTATTCATCTATTAAAATCTAATGAATTTATAGCGCACAGCGGAGTCATGTCAAAAACGACAAGGCTCCGTTTTTCATTAAATCTCACCTCTCCGTAATTTAAAGCCTCGCCCTCCGGGAGAGGTTTTATCACCGCATACTATATACCGCAAAAAGCGTTGCGGGGTCCGGGACACAGTCGCAAGTGTCCCGGCGACTTTTTTG
>CAKQJJ010000034.1 GCA_934247335.1 uncultured Clostridia bacterium
CTCGGATACAATGTTCTGGACGAACTCTCGTTCAGAGCCGAATCAAATAAAGACTAACTTTTTCGGAGGATAAAAACATGGATCTGGTTGCTCTTCAGAAGAGAATGGAAGGTTGTCCGTGCGGAAAAACGCACGTTTGCGACCTTAAAGCGTTGGAGGTTGCTCACGGCAATCTCGCAAGAACGGGCGAATTGCTCAAAAAATATAATTTCCCGACTCATATATTGCTGGTCGCCGACAAAAACTCGTTTATGGTGACGAGCGGACTTACCGAAAGCCTGCTTAAGGAAGGCTTTCTCGTGCAGGTGCGCGTGTACGACGACATGAAAATCGCACGTATGGAAGAAGTGGAAGAAATCAAAGCGTTGTGCGCAAACGTGGACGGCGTTTTGTCGGTGGGAACCGGTTCGGTAAACGATATCTGCCGTTACGGCTCGTTCCTCGCGGGCAAGCCTCTCGCCATATTCGCAACCGCGCCTTCGATGGACGGCTTCGCTTCCGACAGCGCGCCCATCATCATCAACGGATTTAAAATCACCTGCCAGTGCCATCAGCCGCAGATTATAATCGCCGACTCCAAAATTCTCGCCGAATCCCCCGCCGAGCTTAAAGCGGCAGGCTTCGGAGATATGATGGCAAAATTCATCGCAATCGCCGATTGGAGAATAGCAAACCTCGTTCACGGCGACTATTATTGCGAACGCGTTGCCGAAATGGTGCGCGAAGCAACCGCTAAAATAGTAGCGCTTTCGGGTGAAATAAGCGGACATTCGGAAAAAGCGGTGGAAGCGGTTATGGAAGCGCTTGCGCTCACCGGCATCGCAATGCAGTACGTAAAACTTTCCCGTCCCGCAAGCGGAACCGAGCATATTATTTCTCACTACTGGGAATGTAAAAAGCTCGAACGCGGCGTATATTCGGACTTCCACGGCAAGAAAGTGGGCGTGGCAACGCTTATCGTCGCCGACGTTTATCACAAAGTAGCCAAAATGAAGGGAATAAAGGCTCACGCCGAACATGCCGACTGGGCGGATATTTACAAGACTTACGGACCCAATCTGTCGGTCGACGTAAAACGCCTTAACGAACCGTGCATCACCGACGAAATCAATCCCGACGACATCACGAACAACTGGGATAAAATCTGCAAGATAGTGGAAGAAGAAATTCCGCCGGTAGACAAACTGCTCGAATACTACAAGGCAGCCGGAGCGGTTACGACCATTGAACAGATAAAGGTTGACAAGCAGCTCTGCGACGAAGGACTTAAATATCATCCGTATATGAGAAAGAGAATAACGCTTGCGAGAATCATGCCCATGTGCGACCTCGATTTCGTTAAAATCTACTATTCCGACAAACAATAACAGCGGTGCAATCCGCACTTAAATCGCATAAAAAAACGGCTGATCGACGAGAAAAGCCGTTTTTTTCGCGCAAGACAAAATAACTTGACAAAAAAGAGGGCTAAACACTTGATTTTTCGCCCGAATTATAATATAATAAATATGCTGTGCTATGCGGGGAGCCAGTGGTGCCCTGTACCTACAATCCACTACAGTAGGGCAGAATGCCGCTCGAGGCTTTTTGTGTGTCGCGCAGTCGTGCGTAAGCGGCGTTGACGGTAGGGTCTCGCGCAATGTTACGCCGTGAACCGTGTCAGGGCCTGACGGCAGCAGCACTAAGCGGAATGTGGCATGTGATGCGAGGTTGCTTTACAAGAGCCGGCTGCGCAAAGGACGGCGGGGCGCAATCTGTCGAAAGCGGATGCACAGTACTTTTTAGCAAACCTGTTGAGAGAAGAGCAAAAACGTGTGTTCTTCTCTCAATATCTTAATTAACGGAAATAATTCAATCGAAAAACGTAACGGAGGCAACAATGTACGATAAAACCGGCAGCGAACAAAGCGGAGTCAAGGGCGAAGCTAAGGTTCTCGAATTCTGGAAACAAAACGGAATAATCGAACAGGCAAACGAAAGAAACGACGGCACGGGAGAAGAATTTACTTTCTACGACGGACCGCCCACCGCAAACGGAAAACCGCACGTGGGACACATTCTCACCCGCGTTATCAAGGATATAATTCCCAGATACAAAACCATGAAGGGCTATCATTGCCCGCGTAAAGCCGGCTGGGATACTCACGGTCTGCCCGTCGAACTGGAAGTGGAAAAATCGCTCGGAATAGACGGCAAGCAGGAAATCGAAAAGTACGGCGTCGAGCAGTTTATCGGCAAATGCAAGGAAAGCGTCTGGAAATATAAAACCGAATGGGAAAAAATGTCCGACCGCGTTGCTTACTGGGCGGATATGGAGCACCCGTACGTTACCTACGACGACAACTATATCGAGTCCGAATGGTGGGCTATCAAAACCATCTGGGAAAAAGGATTGCTGTACAAGGGCTATAAAATAGTGCCGTACTGCCCGCGTTGCGGAACGTCGCTTTCTTCGCACGAAGTGGCTCAGGGCTACAAGGACGTCGAAGAAAAATCGGCAATCGCTAAATTTAAAATCAAAGGCAGCGACAAGTATATTCTTGCCTGGACCACCACGCCGTGGACTCTTCCCGGCAACGTAGCGCTTTGCATGGGCGCCGACTACGACTATATCACGATAGAGTGGGAAGGCGAAAAGTACGTGCTTGCCGAAGCGCTCGCTCCTAAATATTTTGAAAATTACACCGTTTTAGAACGCAAAAAGGGCAGCGAGTACGAGGGCGTCGAATACGAACCTCTCTACAACGCCGACCTTAAAGGCAAAAAGGGCTACTACGTCGTCAACGACGGCTACGTAACTCTCGAAGACGGTACCGGCGTCGTTCACATTGCGCCTGCATTCGGCGAGGACGACAACCGCGTGGGCAAAAAGTACGATCTGCCGTACGTTCAGCACGTGGACGACCGGGGCAGAATGTGCGAAGACGCGCCTTTTGCCGGAACTTTCTGCAAAGACGCCGACAAACTCATATTAAAAGATCTCAAAGAACGCGGACTGCTGTTCAAAACCATGATGTTCACGCACAGCTATCCGTTCTGCTGGAGATGCGATACCCCGCTTCTCTACTATGCGCGTTCCACCTGGTTTATAAAAATGACTGCGGTAAAGGACGACCTTCTGCGCAACAACGCGTCGGTCAACTGGATTCCGCCCAGCATAGGAACGGGCAGAATGGGTAACTTCCTCGAAAACGTAATCGACTGGGGACTGTCGAGAGAACGCTATTGGGGAACTCCGCTTCCCGTGTGGATTTGCCCCGATTGCGGCGAAATTCACGTCGTAGGCTCCAAAGCCGAACTCAAAGAATTGGGCGGCATAGAGGGAGATATCGAGCTGCACAAGCCGTATGTCGATAAAATTACGTTCAAATGCCCCAAATGCGGCGGCGAAATGCACCGCACCAGCGAAGTCATCGACTGCTGGTTCGACAGCGGATCTATGCCCTTTGCTCAGCTTCACTATCCGTTTGAAAACAAGGAATTGTTTGAAAAACGCTTTCCGGCAAACTTCATCAGCGAAGCGGTCGATCAGACCCGCGGCTGGTTCTACACGCTTCTTGCCATTTCCACGTTGCTGTTCAACAAGGCTCCTTTTGAAAACTGCATAGTCATGGGACATGTCAACGACAAAAACGGCATCAAAATGAGTAAGCATAAAGGCAACGTCATCGATCCGTGGTCTGTTTTGGACGTTCAGGGCGCCGACGCCGTAAGATGGTATTTCTACACCGGTTCGGCTCCGTGGATTCCCTCTCGTTTCTATCCCGAAGCGGTTTCCGAAGCGCAGAGAAAATTCCTCGGCACGTTGTGGAACGTCTATTCGTTCTATGTTCTTTATGCCGATATCGACGAGTTTAATCCCACGAAATACAGCCTTGACGACTGCAAGCTCACTCTTATGGACAAGTGGGCGCTCAGCGAAGTAAATTCGCTCGTTAAATACGTGGACGACAACTTAAACGAATACAAAATCACCGAAAGCGCGCGCGCGATAGGCGACTACACGGACAAGCTATCCAACTGGTACGTCAGAAGAAGCCGCGACCGCTTCTGGGGCAAGGGAATGGACGAGGACAAAAAAGCGGCGTATATGACGCTTTACACCTGCCTTAGAAAACTCATCGGAGTTTCCGCGCCTTTCGTTCCGTTCATGACCGAAACCATATATCAGAACATCGTCAGAAAGGTTGACGCCTCCGCGCCCCTGTCCGTGCATCTTACCGATTATCCGTCCTACGACGAAAAATACGTCGATAAGTCGCTGGAAGAGGGCATGGAAGAAGTGCTTAAAGTCGCAGTGCTCGGCAGAGCCGCAAGAAATCAGGCGAATATCAAAAACCGCCAGCCGCTCAGCGAACTGCTCATTGTCGGCGGAGTTAAGATAAACGAAGAACTTCGCGGAGTCATTGCCGACGAACTCAACGTTAAAGCAGTGAGATATGCCGACGACGCTGAAGAGTACGTTTCCTACGAAGTCAAGCCGCAGCTTAAAACGCTGGGACCGAAATACGGCAAAAAACTAAACGCAATCCGCGCTCTTATGGCGACGGACGCCGCAAACATGGTTGCAAAAACCAAAAACGGCGGCGTTTACACTGCCGAAATCGACGGCGAAGAAATTTCTCTTACCGAGGGCGACCTTCTCGTATTCGTCAAGAACAAGGAAGGCTTCGTCGCGGAATCCGATTTCGGCGTCACCGTAATTCTGGAAACCGCACTCACTCCTCAGCTTATCGCCGAGGGATACGAGCGCGAAATAATTTCCAAGGTGCAGAACATGCGTAAGGAATCCGGCTTCGAGGTCACCGACCATATCGTGCTGTCGATAAAAGGCGACGACGAAATAGCCGGCGTCGTAAAAACTTACGGAAAGGAAATCGCGGCGGTAACGCTTGCCGATTGCATCGACGACAAAGCCGAAGGCGAGCCTTGCGATATCAACGGCAAAAACGTCGTCATCTCGGTTAAAAAGATTTAACCGCAAACACTACTCGAAAATACCCAAAAAGGAAAGAATAAATGATAACTGCCGAATGGAACGATTACGAAGTAATAGCGTGTGGCGACGGCGAAAAGCTGGAGCGTTGGGGCAACGTGTATTTGTTGCGACCCGACCCTCAGGTCATCTGGCCGGCACCGTTTCCGCTTGCTTCGTTTGAAAAACTCAACGCGCATTACCGTCGCGACGGCGGCGGAGGCAGATGGGAATATATCCGTCCTTTCCCGCCCGAATGGCAAATTTCGTGGCAGGACGTAAAATTTCTCATCAAGCCCATGGGATTCAAACACACAGGGCTTTTCCCCGAACAAGCTGTAAACTGGCAAAAAACGCGCGCTCTTGCCGAAAAAAAGCCGGGGCTTAAAGTGCTTAACCTGTTCGGCTACACGGGCGGAGTTACCGTGGCTCTCGCAAAAAAGGGTGCGTTCGTCACTCACGTCGACGCAGCCAAAGGTATGGTGGAGCGGTGCCGCGAAAACGCCGATATTTCGGGCGTTGCCGGCGACAGAATACGCTACATCATCGACGACTGCAAAAAGTTCGTCATGCGTGAAATCAAGCGCGGCAAAACGTACGACGCGGTTATCATGGATCCGCCCAGCTACGGCAGAGGACCTTCGGGCGAAACGTGGAAGCTGGAAGACGGCGTGTTCGACCTTGCCAAGCTCACCGCAACGCTCGTTCCCGATCCCGAATTTTTCCTGATCAACAGTTACACCACCGGGCTTCAGCCGCAGGTCATCAAAAACATTCTCGAAATCGTGCTTGCCGACCGTAAAGGCGGCGCCGACGCCTACGAAATAGGCTTGCCGGTAACACAAATGCCAAAAATAGTGCTTCCCTGCGGTTGCAGCGGAATATGGACAAAGGACTGAAACTATGGAAAACAAACTCACAGTTTTATACGAAGACAATCAGGTGATAGTGGTCGTAAAACCGCAAAACGTGCCCACTCAGGCGGATTCAAGCGGCGACGTCGATCTTCTCACCATGGTCAAACAGTACGTAAAGGAAAAATACGATAAGCCAGGCGAAGCGTTTATCGGTCTCGTTCACAGGCTGGATCGCCCCACCGGCGGAGTAATGGTTTTTGCCCGCAATTCCAAATCGGCGGCCCGTCTTCAGGAACAAATGAAAAACGGCTTGTTTGAAAAGAAATATCTCGCCGTAACCGTCGGAGTCCCCCGTGACAGACAGGGAAGGCTCAGCCAATATCTTTTCAAGGACGCCGAAACCAACACCGTTAAAGTCGTCCCCGCAGCAGTCGAGGGCGCCAAAAAAGCCGAACTCGAATACAAAGTGCTGGAAATCGCCGATAAAGTCGCGCTCGTGGACATAAAACTCATCACCGGCAGATCGCATCAGGCAAGAGTGCAGATGCAAAGCATGGGAACGCCCATCTTCGGCGACGTGCGCTACGGCGGCGATACGCTTGCAAAAGGGCACAACCTCGCGCTTTGGGCGTACGAACTTCGTTTCTATCACCCCACCACCAAGCAGCCGTTCGCATTCAAGGTTTTCCCGCCCGTAGACGACGTTCCGTGGAATGTTTTCCCCATCGAAAGTCACATAAAAGTGGCAAAACCGACCATCTAAGTAAATTATATCATAAGGAGATAAAAATATGATTATTGACGCATCTATCGAAAGATTACTGCAGTACGCTCAGTCGCATCTTCTTCTCGACGATCTGGACGTGGTTTACAAGCGTAACGTTCTTCTCGACCTGCTCGGACTTAAAGAATACACGGTCTACGAAGTGGAGTACGACGCAATCGACGCTATGGAAACGCCCGACGAAGTGCTGTCTCCGATAATTTCGTACGCGCTCGAAAAGGGCATAATTCAGCCCGGACAGGAAGAATACTTCGGCAATAAAGTAATGGACATCGTGTCGCTCACGCCGTCCGGAATTGTCGATATCTTCGACGAGTTGCACGAAAGCTCTCCCGCCAAGGCGTTCGACTGGCTGCATGATTACTGCATCAAAAACGACTATATCAAGGCTTCCAAAATAGCAAAAAACAAGCATTGGGAAGCAAAATCCACCAAAGGCAAGCTGGAAATCACCATCAACCTTTCCAAGCCCGAAAAGAACAATAAGGACACCGCAAAGCTTGTCGGAGCAAAGCCGTCCGGCTATCCCGCTTGCATGATCTGCAAGGAAAACGAAGGCTGCGCCAACAATCTGCGCCAGAATTTGCGCACTATCCCGCTTGAAATGGGCGGAGAAGACTGGTTCTGGCAGTTCTCGCCGTATGCGTACTTCAATCAGCACGGCATCGCCATAAACGGCGAACACACCCCCATGAAAGTGGACAAGAGCACCGTTCACAAACTGCTCGACTTCATTGACTATGCCCCCGCAACCTATTTCATCGGCTGCAACGCGGCTCTGCCCATCGTAGGCGGCTCGATACTCACTCACGACCATTTCCAGGGCGGCGGAAAAGTTCTGCCCATGCACAAGGCTCCCGCGCTCAACAAGTATAAGTCGGACGACTATCCCTATATCGAAACGTACGTTCTCGATTGGTACAACTCGGTAATCCGCCTGGTTTCCACCAACAAGAACATGCTCATCGAATACGCAGGCGACATTATCGACGCGTGGAAGAACTACGACGACGAAAGCGTGGGAATTATTCACGCAACCGACAAGCAGCACAACGCCGTAACTCCGGTTGCCCGCAAATGCAAGGACAAGAACAAAAACGACGCTTATTGCGTAGAACTTATCCTGCGCAACAACCGCACCGACGAAAAATATCCCGACGGAATTTTCCACGTTCACCCCGAATATCAGAACATAAAGAGCGAATCTATCGGTCTTATCGAAGCCATGGGATTGTTCATTCTGCCCGCGCGCCTCGATCGCCAGCTTAAAGAAGTACAGGAGTACCTCATCGGCGCAAGAAAGTACGACAAAAAAGCTCTCTCCGAAGATATGCAGGTCCATGCCCGCATGATCGAAAAGCTCATGAAGGAAAATCCCAAATGCACGCCCGTCGAAGCTCCTCTCATCATCAAGGACGAAGTCAATTCGGTTTGCGAACATATTCTGGACAACACCGCAGTGTTCAAAAAGGATGAAGAGGGCGCAGCCGCGTTCGATCGTTTCCTTGAAAGCGTCGGCATAAGAAGATAATTCAAAGTAAAATAAAAAACAGGCTTTTTCAATCGAAAAGGCTTGTTTTTTATTTTATAGATTATTTTTTCGCTGTCACCGAAGTGATTTTTATTCCCGGCGCTTTCTTGCGTGGCACAGCTTATACGCCTCTTCCGCGGCAAGGCGAGCTTTCGCAACCGGGAACCCGTTCGTCGGAAAACAATAGTAAAGCGCGTTTTTGTCGCCTATGCAGATCACGTCGCCTATTTCGTACCAGAAGTAGTCGGCGTACAAACCGTAGGAAGAGGACGCCTTCTGCTCGTATCTCAGTTTTCCGTCGCACCCTGTAAGAACGAAGCCGTCGCGGTCGTGCGTAAGCCTGCCTTCACCCACTTCGTAAAGCGCTTTGTAGTCCACGAGCATGCCAATTTTAACGGGAATATCGGTTTTGTACGTGCCGTCCGCAAGCTGCCGACTGACGCATTCCCGTTGCCATGCATACCAGTCGGGAATGTGCGAAAATTCGGTTTTTTCGCCTCCCGCCGCGCTTATTTCGCCCAATTCGTTCAAAAAATAAGTCTTGCCGCACGTCGAGCATTTAATGTATTCTCCGCTGCCCTTAGTGGTGCCTTCGCTGCCGCAGTGCGGGCATTTGGACAAAATTCGCTCCAACCCGTCCGCGCGGAATTTCTCGTTTCCGACTACGCCGTTTTCCTTCTGCCACGCAAAATTATCGAAGAAAAAAGCGTTTTCAAGCCGTTCGTCCATCTCCTGCACCGACAAGGAAGAAAGTTCGTCTTGACAAAATAAAACGCTCACTTTTGCCGAAACGTTAACTTTGCGCTTTTTAAGACCGTTATACAGCGGGTCGCGCGTAAACGCTCCGTACGTGCGAACCATAATAACAGGCACGTTCAGCCTTTTGAAAAGCAACCCCAGCCGCGATGGAAGAGGCGTTGCCGTTCCGTCAAACGAATAACTTGCTTCCGGATACATTAAAACGCTTGTCTTGTTGTGATGAAGCGCGTACGATATGTCGCCGATAAGAGCTGGGTCGGTCACGAATTTTTGCGTCGGTATGCAGCCTATCGCCCTCATCAGCGAATATTTTCCTACAAATCCGTCCGAAGTGCAAACGATATTGTATCGCATGGGGTAGAATATGCGGTTTACTATTTCGAGGTCGATAAACGACGAGTGATTCATTATTATGAAAAACGGACCGTTGCCCGCTTTGTCGCGATCTGGGAATTCGTAAGTAAAATTCGCGTCCGACAAATCTTTTTTCGACAGAACGCCTATGATTTTCGCAAGCAGGCGCGACGGTTTTGCCGGCTTTTGTCTTTTGCTCGGCTTAATCTTTTTCAGCACTTTTTCATATGCGAGCTTTTTTGTTTTTATTTTCATTCTAACGCGCTCCTTGACTAAGTTATTTTAACACTTATGCCTGTGAATGTCAAGTATTTGCAACTTTTTTGGCTCTTTGCGCTCAATAGCTTGTTTTAAAATCGCAAATATGGTAAAATCTAAACGAAAAAGAAAAAAGGAGATTTTTATATGAACAATCTTGTTTTCAACGCAATGGAAACCGCGTATACCGCCTACAACGCCTGCGATAACGCAGCTGCTATTCTCGAAAAAAACGGCTTCGTTCGACTTTTCGAGCATGAAGAAATGAATATTAAAAAGGGCGGAAAGTATTATATCTGCCGCGGAGGCAGCTCGCTTATCGCGTTCACGATACCCGAAAATCTCGACGAATACAACTTCAAAATAGTAGCCTCTCACCTCGATTCGCCCGCGCTCAAACTCAAATATTCTCCCGTGGTAAAAAACGGCAACGTCGCAAAACTCAACGTGGAAACGTACGGCGGCGGAATAAATTCCACCTACCTCGACGTTCCGCTTAAAATCGCCGGCAAGATTTACGTAAAGGAAAACGACGAAATAGTGGCAAAAACGTACGTCGATCCGCACGAGTATATTATTCCCAACGTAGCCATTCATATGAACCGCTCGCTAAACGACGGCTACAAATACAACGAACAAACCGATCTTATGCCGCTTTTCGGAATAAACCCCGAGGACGACTATTTCGCAAAGCTCGATAAAAACCAAGTAGTAGGCTACGACTTGTACGCCGTAAACGCTACAAGGCCGTTTTTTGCCGGCGTAAACGATGAATTTTTCTGCTCGCCGAGAATAGACAACCAGGTG
>CAKQJJ010000035.1 GCA_934247335.1 uncultured Clostridia bacterium
ATCGGAGCTTACATAAAATTGATTGAGTATATTGAAAGAATACAGGAAAATCTGTCGCCGGTCGCAACCATCATAATTTCCATCGCGCTCATGCTGTTCGGCGGATTTTTAATGACCAGAGTGACAAAGCTTTTAAAGCTTCCAAACGTCACCGCGTACATAATAACAGGCATACTGCTTGGACCGTTCTGCTTCAAACTTATCCCCAAAACGGTTATCGACGGAATGGACTTCATTTCCGATATCGCGCTTGCCTTTATAGCGTTCAATACCGGCGAATTTTTCAAGCTGTCCGACCTTAAAAAGAACGGGGTGAAGGTGGTTATAATCACGGTGTTTGAGTCGCTGCTGGCATCCGCTCTCGTGTTTATTCTGTGCTATTGCATTCTGCGCTTCAATCTCGCGTTCTCGATAGTGCTCGGAGCGCTCGCGGCAGCAACCGCGCCGGCTTCCACTGTAATGACCATTCGCCAGACCGGAGCCAAGGGCGATTTCGTAAACACGCTCTTGCAGGTAGTTGCGCTCGACGACCTCGTGGGCTTGGTTGCGTACAGCGTCGCAATATCGGTTGCGGTCGCTTCGCAGGCGGGCGGCGCGTTCAGCGTGTGGGGAGTTGTAAAACCGCTTCTGATAAATATCGGCGTTCTCACGCTCGGCGGCGCGTTCGGCTTGCTGATGAAATGGCTTATGCCCAAAAAGAGATCCACCGACAACCGCCTTATAATAAGTATTGCGCTGTTGTTTGCGTTCTGCGGAATATGTGCCGTCATCGATATTTCGCCGCTTCTCGGCTGTATGTCGATGGGCACCGTGTACATCAATCTTACGGGCGACGACAAGCTTTTCAAACAGCTCAACTATTTCAGCCCGCCCATACTTTTGCTGTTCTTCGTCCGCAGCGGACTTAACTTCGACCTCGGCGCGCTGTTCAGTACGTCGTCGCTCGGCAGCGTTCCGCTTATAGTCGTCGGAATAACCTATTTCTTCGTAAGAATAGTGGGCAAGTATTTCGGCGCATTTTTCGGCTGTATGATAGCCAAAAAGCCAAAAGAAGTGAGAAACTATCTCGGTCTTGCGCTCATTCCTCAGGCGGGAGTGGCAATCGGACTTGCCGCGCTCGGAGCCAGAACTATAGGCGGAGAGATGGGCAACGCGCTCAATACGATAATTCTCGCGTCCAGCGTTCTGTACGAACTTATCGGACCGGCTTGTGCAAAACTGTCGCTGTATCTGTCCAAATCGTACAGCAATCAGCTTGAACAAATTGTGCCGGCGGAAGAGCTCAACGCCGACGGCAGCAAAAAGACAGCGTGCGATCTGCTTATCGAACGCATAGACAAAATTCAGAAAGAAATACACGAACAATCACAGTCACTGCCGGAGGACGAACAAGCGTTCCTCGACGCCGCGGAGGAGCAGTATGAACCGACTGCTTCTCCGCCGCAGCGAACGCACGGCAGAATGCAGGGCAGATTTTAACGGCAATACTTAATAATACAAAAATTTCCACGTGAATTTTTAAGGAGAAATATATGTTATCGGTAATTTTATGCGAAGCGGAAACGATTACGAAAGCAGTCGTCGATCCGCTTGCCGACCTTCTCGGAACATGGTCGAAAGAAATAAACGTGTGGAGCGCACTGCTTCGCGTTCTGCTGTCGGTGGCGCTGTCGGCGATAATCGGCTGCGAGCGTTCGAGCAAGCGGCACGCGGCTGGCTTCCGTACTTTTATTCTCGTGTCGTTGTCCGCAACGGTGGCTATGATGCTGGACGTGTATATGGTGGAGCTTACCGGCAAGGGAATGTATCTCATTTCGGCGGCTTCGGTTATCGCAATCGCAATACTGAGTGCCAACTCGATATTGTTCAGCTCGAGAAGCCAGATCAAAGGGCTTACGACCTCTGTCGGATTGTGGGCGTGCGGACTTTTGGGACTTGCGGTGGGAGCCGGACTGTACACCGTAACTGCGATAGTTTTCGTCGCGCTTATCTGCTGCCTGTCGCTGTTCCCGTCGATAGAAAAGTACCTCAAAAACCGTTCCAATCATTTTGAAGTGCATCTCGAACTTAAAAATATCAAGTATTTGCAGGATTTCGTCACGACGATACGAAAACTCGGAATGCGCATCGACGACATCGAATGCAATCAGGCGTACGCAAATTCGGGGCTAAGCGTGTACTCGGTGTCCATAACCGTTGGCAGCGAGGAGCTTAAAAAGTACAAAACTCACGAGGAAATAATAAAAGCGCTGTCCACGCTCGAATACGTATACCATATCGAAGAGATGAATTAAAATTTACTATCAACCTATTTTGCCGCTAACTATTGACAGTTGGCGGCTTTTATATTATAATATATACAAACCAAACGTACACAACGAGGAAAAACTACCATGAAAAAACTGCTTGCTTTCGACCTTGACGGAACTCTCACTCAGCACAAAACGCCCATTAGCGACGAAAACAGAAATATGCTTGAAAAATTATCGGAAAAGTACAAGCTTGTCATGCTTGGTGCCGGCGCGTGCGAACGCGTTTACAAGCAGCTTCGCGAATTCCCGATAGACATAGTGGGAAGTTACGGTATGCAGCAAGCGGAGATAAAGGACGGAAAATTCTGCCTCGTAAGAAACGATACGTACGTCGCCGACCGCGAATTTTTTGAAAAAAGTGCGGCTCTCATTCGCGAAAAACTGAATCTCGGCAAATATTACGGCGACAGCGTCGAATATCACGCTTCCGGTTTGGTTACTTTGCCCATTCTCGGAACGACCGCGCCGCTCGACGAAAAACTTGCCTACGACCCCGACAGAAGCAAAAGACGCAAAATGTTCCCGTTCGTAAAAGAAGTTTTGCAGGGCTACAACGTGTTTATAGGCGGCTCGTCGTCGTTCGATATCACGCGCGGAGAATACAACAAGTTTTACGCGCTCAGCCGTTATTGCAAAGAAAACGGATATACGCTCGACCAGGCGCTTATGGTGGGCGACGATTTCGGCGAAGGCGGAAACGACAGCGCGGTTAAACTGGGCGGCGTCGATTGCGTGGAAATCGACGATTACCGCACTTTCCCGCAAAAAACCGCTTTTCTGCTCGATTAAGAATTTTTGCCGTCGGGCTCGGCGACGAAATCGCTTACAAGTATTTAAAGAAAAAATAAATCCGCACGCTTTTTAGGGCTTTTTTAAGCTTTATTTAAGGCTTGCGCGCTAACATAAAGGGAGAAAACGAAAGGAGAGGTTTTGAAATGAGAATTTTGCTTGCCGAAGACGAAGAAGCGCTTTCAAAGGCTCTTGTCACTATTTTAAAACACGAAAACTATCTCGTTGACGCCGCTTTCGACGGCGAACAGGCTCTTGATTTTTTAAGCGCAGGCGAATACGACGCGGTTATTCTCGACGTAATGATGCCCAAAAAGGACGGAATAGAAGTGCTTAAAACGCTGCGCGCAAATAAAAATTCCGTGCCCGTTCTTATGCTTACCGCGAAAAGCGAAATATGCGACCGCGTGGAAGGGCTGGACAGCGGAGCCGACGACTACCTTACCAAGCCTTTCAACGTGGACGAATTGCTTGCCCGCATCCGCGCAATAACGAGAAGACAGGGAAGTCCAGTTTCGGACGAGCTTGTTTTCGGCGATCTTAAACTGATTAAAAAGACTGGAAAACTACGCTCGGCAAAGGGCGAAACCGCTCTTACGGCAAAGGAATATCGGCTTATCGAGCTTTTTATGACGTCGCCGGGCGAGATATTTTCGCAAGAGCGCATTATCGACAAAATATGGGGTTGGGACAGCGACGCCGATCCCGGAGTGGTGTGGACGTACGTTTCGTATCTTCGCAAAAAGCTTAAAGCCATCGGTTCCGACGCTGAAATAAAAGCCGTGCGCAATCTCGGATACCGTCTGGAGAAACGCCAATGATCAGAAAACTTCGCACTAAATTCGTTCTGGTCGCGATGATTGCAACCACTCTGGTTCTCGGCGCCATTATGTGCGCGATAAACGTGCGCTCGTATACGGACGTTTGCAGCCGCGCCGATAAAACGCTGTCGGTGCTTACGAAAAATAACGGCTCTTTCCCCGAAGAAAGTCCCGCGCCGCCCGATAAGCCTGACCAAAACGACGGCGGTATCGTGCCTTCGCAGGGTGACCGTAACCCCGGCGACGGAATGTCGCCCGAAGCGCCGTTTGAAACGAGATATTTCACAGTAACCTTCCTTTCGGACGGAACGACGAGCGTAAACGCCGATAAAATCGCCGCGGTAAGCGAGGAGCAGGCGGCGTCGATTGCGAAAACTCTGCGCGAAAAGAATAAATCGGACGGCTTTTGCGGCAGTTACAAATTCACGCTGTTTACCGATAAAGACGGCAACGACGCGTACGTTTTTTTGGACTGCTCGCGCGAGCTGGATTCGTATAAAACTTTTCTCAAAACCAGCGTGTCGGTAAGTATTGCCGGGCTTGTCGTCGTGTTTATTCTCATATACGTTTCGTCGTATTTCGTCATGAAGCCGGTTGCCCGCGCATACGAAAAGCAAAAACAGTTTATAACCGACGCCAATCACGAGCTGAAAACACCGCTTACGATAATAGGCGCGAATTGCGATATTCTCTCGTACGGCGGAGATAAGGACGAATGCGCCGCCGAAATAAAAACTCAGGTGGAGCGACTTACCGGGCTTACCGAAAAACTTATCGAACTGTCGCGATTGGACGAGCAGTCGCAAAAAACGGTAAAAACGCCGTTTCCGTTAAGCGAAACGGTTAAGCTTGCGATCGAGCCGTATTATTCGCTTTGCCGCGCCGAAAATAAAGATTTTTCCACCCGTATAGACGAAGGTTTGTCTCTCGTCGGCGACAGCGAGAAGATAAAAAATCTCGTTTCGCTTCTCATGGACAATGCAGTCAAATATTCGGACGATAACGGAAGAATAAGCCTCACGCTTGTTGGCAAAGGCAAAAATCATGCGGTTTTAACTGTCGGAAACACCACTAACGGCGTTCCCGAAGGCAATCTCGACGTGCTGTTCGAGCGGTTTTATCGCCTCGATAAGTCACGGAGTCGCAAAATAGGCGGCAGCGGAATTGGTTTATCTGTTGCAAAAGCGATAGTCGAAGCGCATAACGGCAAAATCACGGCGTATTCGCCCGACGGAAGAAAAATCGTTTTCGTCGTAAAACTGTAAAAATTATTGAAAATCAATTGTTTTATCAGCGCATTTTTAAGTTTTATTTAAAGTTTGCGTGCTACAATCGGATTATAAAAATCAAGGAGGGCGAACGAATGGAAATACAAAACCTGTTCAAGCGATACGAAATAAAGTACTTGCTCGGTAAACGCGAGCTCGATGCCGTTATGTCCGCTTTTCCCGGCAGGATGATCGACGACGAGTACGGCGAAACCACCGTGTGCAGCCTGTATTTCGACACGCCCGATTGCCGCATAATACGCCGTTCGCTCGAAAAGCCGTTCTATAAAGAAAAGCTGCGGCTGAGAAGCTACGGCGCGGTGGACGGCGACGGAACGGTGTTTATCGAACTGAAAAAGAAATACGATTCCGTGGTGTACAAACGCCGCGAGAAAATGTCGCTTAGCGCCGCGGAAAAGTTTTTGCCGAACCCCGACGCTCACTCGCAAATAGCTTCGGAAATAGCCTATTTTCTCTCGTTTTATCCGGATGTCGAACCCAAAACTTTCATCGGGTGCAGGCGGCAGGCGTATTACGGAGCAAACGACCGCGATCTTCGCATAACTTTCGATAAAGACATAGTGTGGCGCAATCACGATCTCGATTTGCGGCTCGGCTCGTACGGAAATCCCGTGATGCCGTGCGACAACTATCTGATGGAAATAAAGACGGCGGGAGCGATGCCTTTGTGGCTTGCAAAAGTGCTGGCGGAAAACAAAATCTATCCCACGTCGTTTTCAAAATACGGCAGAGCTTACGAAAGCCTGCTGCGAGAAATAAGATCAGGAGAGGTAATTTATGGGTAACTTATTCAACAGTATTTTCGGCGGAGACAGTCAGACCACCATTTCGGTGTGGAACTTCCTTTTGTGCATCGGCGTTTCGCTCGTGCTGGGCTGCGCGTACTATTTTGCGTATTCGTTTAAGAACAAAACCAGCTCAAGCTACAAAACTTCGCTCGTATTTCTGCCGCCCGTCGTTTGCGTCGTCATAATGATGGTAAGCGGCAACATAGGTATAGGCGTGGCGATAGCGGGCGCGTTCTCGCTTATCCGATTCCGCTCGGCGCAAGGCTCGGCAAAGGAAATATGCGTGATATTCATGGCAATGTGCTCGGGGCTTATCGCGGGCGTTGGCTATCTCGCGTTTGCAGTGCTTTTCACCGTTCTCATGTGCGCGCTGGTAATCGGATCTAATCTCATTTTCAACGCAAAAGAGAAAAAGAGTCGCCGCAAAACGCTTAAAATAACCATTCCAGAAGACCTCGACTACACCGACGTCTTTGCCGATATTTTTGCCCGCTACACCGATGAAAATCGACTTATGCAGGTAAAAACTTCCAATATGGGCAGCTTGTACAAGCTGACTTACGATATTACGCTAAAAAAGGACGTTACCGAAAAGCAATTCATGGACGAGTTGCGCGTTCGTAACGGAAACCTTGAAATAATGATTTTACGGGAGGAACAGAACAATGTCTTGTAAAACAACCTGGAAAAAATTGTTAACCGTTTTTACGTCGCTCGTGCTTGCGCTTGCGTTGACACTGGTTGCCGCATGTGCCGGCAATACCGGTTCGGGCAGCGGAAATAACGGCGGCACGACCGGCGGCGGATCTACCGAAACCGGTGGAGGCTCAGGTGAAACGGGCGGAGGCTCGGGTGAAACCGGAGGAGGCTCGGGTGAAACCGGAGGAGGTTCCGGTGAAACGGGCGGAGGCTCGGGTGAAACGGGTGGAGATTCCGGCGAAAAGACCGACGTAACCTATATTCTTACGGAAAAAAATTCGACGACCATAACGGTTACCGCAACCGTAGGCGAGAAAAGCTACGCTCTCACCGTCGAATACCCGGCAGGCAGCGCCTATGCGCTTGACGACCAAAGCGGAAAACTTACGCTTACTAATAATACCGTTACGACCGACGAGCTTACCTATACGCTTTCCGGCGAATACTACGGCTCGCTTCAATTCGCTCTCGGCGACGACACGGCAGTCACTATCGAATTGTCGGGCGTAAAAATCGCATCCGACGACGATTGTCCGTTTTATATTTCCGGCGGCGACGAAGTGGATATTTCGGCTAAAAAAGACACCGAAAATTATATTTACGACTATCGCTCGTCCGCAACCGAACAAAAAGCGGCGCTGTATTCCGAATGCGACTTAAAACTTAAAGGCGCAGGCTCGCTGACGGTTGCAAGCAACAGTTACAACGGAATACATTGTAAAGACGATATTACCGTTCAGAAGCTCACCTTAAACGTGGACAGCTACGACGACGCTTTGAAAGGCAACGACGAAGTGAAGATAAAATCGGGAGCCGTCACGCTTATTTCGCGTTACGCAGACGGAATAAAAACCAGCAGCACCGATTTGTCCGGTAAAGGAAATCAGAAAGGAAACGTAATTATCGAAGACGGAATAGTCACCGTGTACGCCGCATACGACGCAATCGACGCGGCTTGCTCGGTGGAAATCGACGGCGGAGTAATAAACCTTATTACCGCAAAATATTCCGAATACACCGATGCTTCCGCTACGTATACCGAAACTCAAACCGTTTCCGCCTATGCGTTCGGCGGACCGGGCGGAGGATTCCCCGGCGGCGGTTTCAATCCGGGCGGCGGCGGAGGATTTAATCCCGGACCCGGACAGGAAGGCAATCCCGAAAAAACCGATTATTCGTGCAAAGGTATCAAATCCGGTAACGAAATAACTGTTTCCGGCGGAGAAATAACGATTAAATCGGTTGACGACGACGTTCACGCAAACGACGACAACGCGCTTGAAAGCGGAGCTACGCCCACCGGCAACGTCACGATAAGCGGCGGAACGCTCACTCTTTACAGCGACGACGCCGCCGTTCACGGCGACGGTAAAGTGTTTATTTCTGCCGGAACGGTAAACGTTACGCACAGCTACGAAGGCGTTGAAGGCTCGGTAGTGGAAATAGCCGGCGGCAAAACGTCGATAATTTCCACCGACGACGGAGTAAACGGCACCGGTACTTCCGGATGCAGCATAGTAATTTCCGGCGGCGAATTGTACGTGTACGCGGGCGGCGACGGACTGGATTCCAACAGCACCGATTCTTACGGCGGAATTAATTTCACCGGCGGCAAATCTGTAATAATTTCCTACGGCAATGCCGACAGCGCAATCGACACCGAACGAGGCTATTCGTATTCGGGCGGCTACGTCGTCGCAATCGGTCTTTCGGGCGGAATGAGCAGCGAATCGTACAATTGTTCAAACTTCGCAAAACACGGAAAAATAGCCGGATTATCGCTTAACAAAGATGCAATCGTCACTGTATCCGGCGTGGCAAACGTAAAAATGCCCGTTTCCATGAGCGCTCTCGTGGTGGTTCTGGGCAGCACAGACGCCGAAATTGCAAGCGCGACTTCTTCAAGCGTCACGCTCGACGCAAACGGAGTGGGCTGGATAGCGTAAAAATAAAGTAAAACGATAAAAGCCCCGATGTGAAGTAATTCCGTCGGGGCTTTCGTATATCGAAATCGCAAAAAACTCTATTAAATAAAAAAATATCCCCGCACAAACTTTTTTGGCTTATGCGGGGAATTTTTTTAACTTATTAAGCTCTCGGCTTTGGGATTAGTCCTCGAGACCTGCTTTTTTCTTGTAGGTTTCAAGTCTGTTCTTAGCGTCGATTTCAGCCTGAGCAAACAACTTGTCTGCGATTTCGGGCTTGGATTTCTTGAGAGCGGTGTAACGGGTTTCGTGAGCCAGGAAGTCCTGATACGATCCGGTGGGTTCCTTGCTGTCGAGAGTGAAGGGGTTCTTGCCCTCGTCTGCAAGTTCGGGATTGTATCTGTACAGCTGCCAGTAGCCTGCTTCGACTGCTTTCTTGGTTTCAAGCTGTCCGTTGGACATATCGATACCGTGGTTGATGCAGGTAGCGTAGCAGATGACCAGCGAAGGACCGTGATATGCTTCGGCTTCGGTAAGAGCCTTGATAACCTGGTTCTTATCCGCACCCATAGCAACCTGAGCGACGTAAACGTAGCCGTAGCTCATAGCCATCATGCCGAGGTCCTTTTTCTTTACTCTCTTTCCGCCTGCTGCGAATTTAGCAACCGAGCCGGTAGGAGTGGACTTACTTGCCTGTCCGCCGGTGTTGGAGTAAACTTCGGTATCCACGACGAGCACGTTGACGTCTTCACCCGAAGCGAGAACGTGGTCGAGTCCGCCGTATCCGATATCGTATGCCCAGCCGTCGCCGCCGAAGATCCAGATAGAAGGCTTGGTAAGGCAGTCGAGGTTAGCCTTGATGTAATCGAGACCGGAAGCGGTTTCGTTTGCAAGAGCAGCCTTAACCTTATCGGAAGCGATCTTGGAGCCTTTTGCGTCGTCCTTGTTTTCCAGCCATTCGGCAAACGCCGCGTTGGTCTGTTCGTTTACGGTGTCGTAAGCGGCGCGCATATCGGATTCGATTTTTGCTCTTCTTGCCTTGTAAGCAAGGTTCATGCCGTAACCGAATTCGGCGTTGTCTTCAAACAAGCTGTTAGCCCATGCGGGACCGTGACCCTGCGCGTTCTTGGTGTAGGGGCAGGTGGGCGCCGATCCGCCGTAAATGGAGGAGCAGCCGGTTGCGTTTGCAACTACCATTCTGTCGCCGAACAACTGAGTAACCAGTTTGACGTAAGGAGTTTCGCCGCAGCCTGCGCATGCGCCGGAGAATTCAAACAACGGCTGCAAGAACTGGCTTCCCTTGACGGAATCGGGCTTGAATTTAGCCGATACGTCTTTAAGCGAAATATGTTCGTGCGAGAAGTTGTAGTTTGCGTTTTCTGCGACTTCGAGCGAGCCGAACGGAACCATGGTAAGCGCCTTTTCCTTTGCGGGGCAGACGTTTGCGCAGCTTCCGCATCCGGTACAATCGAGGGGAGAGAGC
>CAKQJJ010000036.1 GCA_934247335.1 uncultured Clostridia bacterium
TAATCGCCTGGCTTACGAGCGGAAAACTGAATATTCCGTGGTTTTTGGAAATCGCGATAGCGTTGGCGTTTGTCGCGTGCACTGCGCCCGCCGTCGTCCTCGGAATAAAATCCGTGCGGCTGTTTATCCGCCTGTTCCGCGCAAAAAAGCCCAAGCCCGTCGTAACGCTGGTGCTGGGAATAGTGGCGCTTGCCCTTTCACTGTCGGTGATAACCGCTTGCTTCGGCTTTATTAAGGACGTAATCGCACTGCTGATTGCGTAGAAAAAATTAAAGGAGATATAAGTTATGTTTTGTAAATATTGCGGAAAACAGTTGCCGGACGGCGACATTTGCCCCGAATGTGCGGCAAAATTGGAGGAAAAAGCTGCGGCTTCAAACGTCGCGCCACCGTCCGCTTCGCAAAATTATACCGCTTCGTATAACGGTACGGCAATAACGAAATCGTTCGGAATAGGCAAGGCGATCACCTCGATTATTACCGGAATCTCCGGCATAATATCGTCGGTGATAAGCTTCGTGTTTGCTCTTTTGTCCTTTCTCGGCAAGTTCACCGACACCGTTTACGAGGACATGACGCCCGAGCAGATCGAAGCGTTCCGCTCTATGGCGCAAGGCTTTTCCGTTGCGGCAATCGTGCTTTTGTGCATTTCGGCTGCGCTTGCGGCAGTCGCGCTCGTGTTCGGCATCAAGTCGATAAAAAACTTCACGATAGCAAAAGCGCAGGGAGTAAAACCCATAGCAACGCTCGTTGTCGGAATAATCGGCGTGGTTTGCGGCGCGGTTTGCCTGCTTATGACGCTTATGGCGTTTTTCTGGGTGCTTGCCGGCAACGCGGTCGCGGCATAACGTAAAACATTAACCGAATAAGAGGAGAGAGAGTATGTATTGTAAATATTGCGGGAAAAGATTGGACGGCTCGATGGACGTCTGCCCCGAATGCGAGGAAAAATTGGTCAAGGGCGAAAATCCTTTCTTTTCGGTGCCCGTGTACCGCGACCCCGTAAAGGAACTTAAAGAAAGCCTTGCGGCGCAGAACACGCCTGAGCAGGCCTCCGCTTCAAGCGAACAACCCGCTGTTCAACCCGAACAGAATATTGCAGCGGGCGAACAGTCGCCCGTCGCGACCGAACAGACTGCCGTTCCACCCGAACAAAACGCGGTGGATCACGCGCCTTCGCAGAATTTTCAGGCGTATCGCAGCAATCAGTCGCAGTTACCGCAGCAGAAAAAGGACTTTTACGGTAACGGATACGACAAATCGCCCTATACCGCGCCTTCGCCGTATACGAGCAGGTCGGGTATAGCGTTCGGCGTTTTGTCGATCGTGCTTCCCTGGGCTGGATGGGTTACATTTATTTTTACACTTCTTGCGCTTATTGATTCCGGTTACGGCAACGGCCCTGTGGGAGTCATCGTACTTTTTTCGATCTTAGTTGCGCCTTTCGTTTTGTCGCTCATATTCTGAATAAAAGCCATAAAAACATTCAAAAAATCAAGGACGTATGGCGTAAAACCTGTTGCAGCGCTTGTTTTGGGAATAATCGGGCTTGCGGAGTCGGGAAGTATGATTATGGTAATTCTCGAAATGTTTATAACGCTTTAACGTATAAACGATTTGAGATTTCCGTAAAAACGTAAAGAGGAGAATAAAATATGAAATGTAAGTATTGCGGGAAAGAATGTTCCGGCGAAGTGTGCGACGCCTGCGCAAAAATAGAAAACGCGGCAAACGGAGCAATCTCGTCGGCAAAATATGCAAAAGGAGAAGCTCAGTCGCAGCTTGACGGCGACGTTCAATCGCACGACAAGGAAAACTGGAACGGACGAATGTTTTATTCCAAGTACGGTAACGCCGGCTCTGCCGTTTCGCTCGTTTCGGGAATAATAGCGCGGGTCGTTTCGCTTGTGGCGGTGTTGTTTGCCTGGAATTTCGCGCTCGGAGCCGCCGAACTTCATAATAAGCCGAATAGTATGCTTATGGACAGCATCGTCGAAAAAATGAGCCGCGATAAAACCATGATGATCGTTTCGCTCGTGTTTACGTTTATTGCGTGCGCGGTTGCCGTCGTTTACGGAATAATATCCGTCCGCAAGTTCGTCACGGCGCGAAAAGCCGGCGGAAAGCCGATAAAAACGCTGTCGCTCGGCTTGGTCGGAATAGCGCTTTCGGTTCTTGCGATAGTCACGTGCTTCGTCGCGCTTTACTATTATTCGGTCGGATTGGCGCTGTAAACGGGGTAACGTATTGCTAAAATCGGAACCGATAATTCAGTAAAAATACACGAAAGAGAGAGGAGAGTAAAAAATGAAATGTAAGTATTGCGGGAAAGATACTTCAGGCGAGAGTGAAGTCTGCCCCGAATGCGAGGAAAGGCTTGCCCGCGGCGAAAGCTTGACCGAAAAACCGGACAATGCCCAAGCCGATACTTCCGTGCAGGGGGGAAATTCCGGGCGATAAGCCAACGAAACCGGAAGTAAATCCGACGCAAAGAGTTTACGGTTCGGGCAACAAATCCTGGCTTACCGACAGAGAAAAGGAAGACGCCGAGAAAAACAAAAAAGCCGCCGAAAACGCGGGCTACGACAATACGTCCGGACTGAAGTTCGGCGTAATATCCGTTGCGGCGCCGTGTTTAGGTTTTATCTGGATGTTATATATGATACAGACAAGCATATCCGGCATGTTCGCCCGGCTGCTTCTGATTGCACTTCCTTTTTTAGGCTCTTTTTTGCTGTCGCTTATATTCGGGCTGAACGCCATATACACCTTCAAAAAAGCCCGCTCGTACGGAGTTCAGCCGATTGCAACGCTCATATTCGGAATACTCGGAACCATCGAAGCGGCGCTGCTGATATTTGCGGTGCTGATCCTGTTCTTTTCTTTGGGCGGCTGAGCTCGAAGTCAACGATAAAGCCACGCGTGTGGCAAAAATTACATAGTCTTAAAAAATATTTATATAAAAAGGAGAACAAAAAAATGAAATGTAAGTATTGCGGAAAAGAATCGACAAGCGAAATTTGCGACGATTGCGTTGCAAAACTCGCCCACAAAAACGCCGGAAACACCGAAAGCGCGGAAAGCGCTTCAGCCCCGGCTCCGGAGACGGAAAAGCCTGTCATGTCCCCGTATCTCGCTGCGAATTACGGCAAAAAAGGCTCGATAATCTCGTTCGTGTGCGGACTCCTCGGCTTTATCCTTGCGTACGTCGCAGTCTTTTTCGCCGCGTTGTATCGCCAGGGAGTGATAGAACTGGACAAGGCTACCAATTCCGCCGCGAAAAGCACTATCGAATCGCTTATTAGTACCGGTAACTCCGGAACGATAGTCTCGCTTATCGCCTGCGCGGCTTTGGGTATAGTTGCCTTGACTTATGGCATTATATCGATAATCAGATTTGTAAAGACGTGCAAAAAGGGCGGAAAACCCGTCAAAACGCTCGTGTTCGGCATTATCGGCTGCGTGTTTGCCGTCACTACGTTTTCGGTGTGCATGATGGCGCTCGGTTACTACAACGGAACCATTCCGCTGCCTGCCGTTTAATCGGATAACGAACGAAAAAGCAAAAGCTTCCTCGCAGCCGCGCGGAGGCTTTTGTATAAAAACGCGAAATAATAGTTCAAATATGGTAAAACTTTAAAAGGAAATTTAAATGGAACAACCGAAAAAATCAGGATGGAGCGGAAGAAACTACTACGCGGCGTACGGAAATAACGAGGCAATCGCTTCGTTTATCGTCGGAATACTCTCGTGTATATTTTCATTCGGCTCGATGTATATGTTCGTGTCGTTTTTTCAAAGAGGCGCCGTCGGAGAAACTTTTATGTATCTCTTCTTTGCGATTGCCGTGATTTTAAGCGTTATCACGATAGTTTGCGGTATAATTGCAATCGTAAAACTAATAATAGCCGTGGTGCATAAAGGATTCCCGGTAAAAACGCTCGTGTTCGGACTTTTGGGGAACTGTTTTTTCTTTCAATCGCTGATCGTCCTGCTTAGCACGTTTGTCTATTTTTCCTCGAACGGCTGAAATTTTGCTCAAAAGGAGTTACGCTCATGAGAATGTACGATATTATCGAAAAAAAGAAGAGGGGCGAGCTTTTATCCGGCGATGAAATCCGCTTTTTCGTCAACGGCTATTGCGACGGCAGTATTCCGGACTATCAGGCGTCCGCGCTGCTTATGGCGATTTGCCTTAAAGGCATGACCGACGACGAAACCGCCGCTCTTACGTTTGCCATGCGCGATTCCGGCGACGTCATTACCGATATGCCGGGCATTAAAGGCAAGCGAGTGGACAAACATTCCACCGGCGGCGTGGGCGATAAAACCACGCTGGTAGTGGCGCCGATTATCGCATCGCTTGGTATTCCGGTTGCGAAAATGAGCGGCAGGGGGCTTGGTCATACCGGCGGAACGATAGACAAATTGGAGTCTATTCAAGGTTTCAACACGGATATTCCGACCGAAAAATTAAAAGAAATAGTTGAAAAGTACGGAATCGCCGTCGTTGGGCAAAGCGCGTCGCTGGCTCCCGCGGATAAAAAACTGTACGCGCTGCGCGACGTTACCGCAACCGTGGACAGTATTCCGCTTATCGCATCCAGTATAATGAGCAAAAAGCTGGCGCTCCCGGACGACTGCATAGTTCTGGACGTCAAGTGCGGCAGCGGAGCTTTCATGAAGTCGAAAGAGGAAAGCCTTGCTCTTGCAAAACTGATGGTGAATATCGGCAAAAACGCAGGCAGAAAAATGCTTGCGCTCGTCACGGATATGGACGCGCCGCTCGGGTGCGCGGTGGGTAATAATCTCGAGGTTATCGAGGCGATAAATACGCTGAAATGTAGCGGTCCCGCCGATTTTACCGGGCTGTGCGTTACGCTTTCCGCATATATGTTGAGGCTGTGCGAGGGCGAAAACCTCGACGTGTGCCGCAAAAAAGTCAAAAACGCTCTGAAAAGCGGCGCGGCGCTCGAAAAATTCAAAGACATGATAAAGGGGCAGGGCGGCAATCCCGATTGGGCGGACGACCTTTCCCTATTCCCCGCGGCAAAGTATTCGCGCGAGGTAAGGTGCGACAAGGACGGCTACGTTTACGCCGTGAACGCCGAAAAATACGGCGTTGCGGCTCTCGTTCTGGGTGCCGGAAGAAGTAAAAAGGAGGACGCAATCGACTATTCGGCGGGCATTCTCATCGCGAAAAAGCGCGGCGACAAAGTTCAAAAAGGCGACGTTATCGCCACGATTTATTCTTCTTCGCCCGAAAATCTCGACGAAGCCGAAAAAATCATCTCCGATAACACCGTGATTTCCGATGAAAAGCCGCAGGTGCCGCCGCTCGTTCTCGCCGTCGCGGAATAACGCCGAACGATCCCACCGACTTCTCGCTAATGCTCGAAGCCACCTCCCTTGCATAGCAAAGGAGGCTTTTTAAGAAGTCATAAGTTGATGTCATAATAATTACCAAATACCGTAGGCGGGGGGCTTGCTCCCGCCGAACATTTAAAGCCTCGCCCTTCGGGAGAGGTGGCGGCGATAGCCGACGGAGAGGGTTTGTAGGGACAGACATCCTCGGCTGTCCGAATAGAACTGCGGGAGGGGGAACCCCTCCCCTACAATTGAAAAATATCTTTTATCTTCGCACAAATAAACCTAATTTAAAGGCGCCCTTGAGCAAAGGGAGCTGGCGCCGTCAGGCGTCTGAGGGATTGTTTTTAATCTTTTTTCTTCACCTGAAAAAAGAAGATATCCATTTAAAGCCTCGCCCTTCGGGAGAGGTGGCACGGCTTGCCGTGACGGAGAGGGTATATCTCTGCGGTTCGCCCGCCGCCGTTTTATTCGGATATCCGAGAATAAAAATCCTTACAATATAATGTCAAAAATAACGGAATGACGAATTATCAGATTTTCACGGCTTGGCTTTGCTTTAATTCTGCCTGCTTGCGGCGATTTGCCGCCGATTTAAAAAATTTTTGCACGTAAAGCCGCCAAATTGCGCAAAAGTAGTGGACAAACACGAAAAAATCTGCTATAATTATGCTTGCGTTTTGAATATTCCGTTGCAATTCGGTTTTACGCCTTATGCGGAGAGGTGGTTGAGTGGCCGAAGGCACACGCTTGGAAAGCGTGCGTACGTTAACGCGTACCGCGGGTTCGAATCCCGCCCTCTCCGCCAAGATGAACCTTAGCTGAACCCGTAAGTGGGCAAAAGTTCGGGTTCATTTTTTTATTTTAAAAATATCGGCTACGGAGCGGGAGCGAGCCATGCCGCGCTTGTATAATAAAGTTACGGCAAAAGTCCTGCTCAGGGAAAATTTGATTTTTAACGCGCCGAATTATTGCAATAATCTGCAATTTTTGTTAAAATATAACCGATATACGTTTTAATATCCCGACGAGCAGGTCGCGCTGTGCCGAAAACGCTTGTTTTTAACCGATCAGGGTAAAAGCACCGCGCGGAGAGAGGCGGGCTTACGACTTAATCGCATTTTTTTGATAAGGACATAACTATGGCAAAAAATTTTTCATCGAGAGAAGTAAAGGATTTAATTGCGAAGCACAAATCGCTTGAAAAGTCTTTAAGCGACGTTATTTCTCTTGAAGAATCGTTAAAATCGAATATCAAAAATTCGGCGGACAACCTTGCCATGCAAGAGATATTGAAAGTGTTGCGAGGCATTCCCGTCGACGAATTAAGCCGATATAAAAAAGGATTGCGGACCAAACCGCTTATAGACCACGGTTATACTACCATAGCCGATATTTACGCTTTGTCGATATACAATCTGGCAAATATTAAAGGAATAAGCCAGGATAACGCCTACACGATCAAGCGTATCGTCGGCGATATCGTAGAAAAAACCCGTAAAGAAACGAAAATTAAATTAAGCGTCGATAATAAAAATAAGGACAGCACTCAGCTAGTAAAAGACGTTTCGATTTACAAAAACGTTTTGCCTTACGTCGAAAATTCGCGCTCTATTGAAACCGAGTACGGCGATAAAATCAGAGACTCGTTGCAGGATTTAAAAGTTTCCTCCAACGTGCTGAAATGGCTGTTTGCGTCAAAAACGAATAAAAATAAGGCAATCGAAGCCTATAATTCGCTTAACGAATTGCTTACCGGCGATTATTATAATCGCGCCCAAGCGGTATTGTCCGGCGCTTACGAAATATTAAAAACGGACGAGCGCGCGGCGTGGGAAGATTTTGCTAAAAATAACGTTCGCTTTTTTAATATTTTAGAGGAAACCAATCCCGGGCTGCTTGGCACCGACGACGCCGTTTACGGACTGCCCGAAGATCTGGCGCGCCAGATTCAGGACGAATGCTTTTTCCCGGACGGCTTAAACTGTACTTTAAGACGTTATCAGGAATGGGGCGTAAAATATATTCTTCATCAGGAAAAAGTATTGCTTGGCGACGAGATGGGCTTGGGCAAAACTATTCAAGCCATTGCCGCAATGGTATCGCTTAAAAATACGGGCGCAACGCATTTCGTAGTCGTGTGCCCGGCAAGCGTCGTGACGAACTGGTGCCGAGAAATTACGAAGCACAGCTTGTTGAGAGCGACGAAAGTACACGGCCTTGACAGAACGGCGGCTTTGCGTTCCTGGGAGAGGACGGGCGGCGTTGCCGTCACCACGTACGAGACGACCGCTTATTTCAAGCTCGAAGAAGATTTCAAATTTTCGTTATTGGTTGTGGACGAAGCGCATTATATAAAAAATCCGCAGGCAAAGAGAACGCTTAATACTAAAAAATTATGTTCTCATGCGGACAGGCTGCTTTTTATGACCGGTACCGCGCTTGAAAATCGCGTAGACGAAATGATAGCGCTCATAGAGATGTTGCAACCGAACATTGCCAATCAGGTAAAAAGAATCGCGTTTATGTCTTCCGCGCCGCAATTCAGACTGATAGTTGCGCCCGTGTATTATCGCAGAAAGCGCGACGAGGTGCTTACGGAACTGCCCGAACTTATCGAAAGCAAGGAATGGTGCTCGATGACGAGGGAAGAGGAAAAAATTTACGAAAGAGCAGTACTAAGCAGGAGCTTTACCGACGCGCGGCGCGTTTCGTGGAATGTTGAAGATCTGGAAAATTCTTCAAAAGCACGGCGATTAAGGGAAATAGTAGAGGAAGCCGAAGCGGAAGACAGAAAAGTCATCGTGTTTTCGTTCTTTTTGGATACCGTACATAAAGTTACGCAGTTTCTTGGCGAAAAAAGCCTTAATCCCATTTACGGTGCGATTACGCCGCAACGGCGACAGGAAATTATCGACGAATTCGACGATGCGCCCGCCGGCAGCGTACTCGTGTCGCAAATTCAGTCGGGCGGCACGGGATTAAATATTCAAAGCGCCAGCGTCGTCGTAATATGCGAACCGCAATTTAAGCCATCGATTGAAAATCAAGCCATTTCAAGGGCCTACAGAATGGGACAGTCAAGAAACGTACTGGTTTACAGACTTTTATGCGAAGATTCGGTTGATGAACGCATAACCGAAATATTGGAGCGAAAACAAGAAATATTCGACGCTTTTGCCGACAAATCCGTTGCGGCGCAGCAAAGTATTGAAATCGACGATAAATCGTTCGGCGACATTATCACCGAAGAAATCAATCGCATAAACAGTAAACGAGGAATGGTATCCGCGACGACGGAAGAATAAAAAGACTGCAAAAAACACCCGCGGGGAAATTCCCGTGGGTGTTTTACGTATACCGAAAACGTGGTTTCAAATGGTTAAACGGGCGGTAAATTATTCGATTAAAATTCGTCGTCCGTTTTTTTAAGCCGTGCCGTTTTTATTCATCCGAGATTTACCGCAAGTCGGTTTTTTCGGCGGAGCAGATTTTTTCGGTCGCCGTGCTTAATTTGCAGGGAAAAAAGTTACTGTTTTTCGATGCAGGAGAGGATGGCGGGATCTTTTATTTTGTCGTCTTCCGCAAATAGCAGAACTTTCGAGACGATTTCCGCGGTCTTCGGGTCGTCGTCGACGAACGGCAGGAAGATTTTTCCTTTCTGTTGCGAATGGACGGGAAGAATGGGGATCATCGTGCCGCCGATCCGGTGAACTACGCCGCTTCCGAGATGAACCGAATACTGCGCGAGTTTGCCGTCGATGATCGCGTGCCGATCTTGCAGTTCGACGTTGGTTATGCCGAACATGGGCAGCACGAAAGAGAGTATTGCGGCGCGCATTTCGATAGTGGAGTGGCTGGTTTCGGGATCGACGCCGCCCGCGTGCGCCACGCTTACGGCAAGGTCGACGTCGCGCATGACTTCCGAGAATATTACGTCCGGAATGTCCGCTATTTTTATCGGTTCGCCCGTCTTTCTGTCCGAAAAACATACGCGTTCGAGCGTGGGCGATTCGATATCCGCCGGCGTGAACCAGTCGGCGAGCGCGTAAAGCTGAGCCACTATGTTTTCCTTGTAATACACTTTTTGCAGTCCGTTTTCGACGTCAGCCACCCAGCGCCTGTTTTTCAGAACAGCCACCGTTTTTGCAGGCTGCAACTGGTTTCCGGCGTATCTTTCGGAATATAAAAGATTGCTTTCTTCGGGCGTTTTGACGTACAGTTCGCGGAAAACTTGGCGGAAAGGCTGAGTTATACGGTTGTCTAAAAGATATTTCTGATAAGC
>CAKQJJ010000037.1 GCA_934247335.1 uncultured Clostridia bacterium
GCTTATACGCATACTTCGATTGCCATACTCGACGCGTTGAAGTGCGCCTCGGTTCCGTGCGCGGAAGTGCATATAACCGATATTTCCGGGCGCGAGGACTTTCGTAAACGCTCGTTCGTGTCCGAATACGCGTTCACGGTTATTAAGGGCGAAGGGCTTTCGGGCTACGTTCACGCTCTCAAAGAAGTAGTAAATTACCTTAAAAAGAAATAATAAGCGCAAAAACGTTTTACTATGCGCGAAAATTTTGATATAATATAAAAGCGGTACTTTTTGCATACGGCAAATACGCCGAAAATTGCTTGTGAGGAAACAATCTATGGCTAAACGTAAATCAAATAAAAAATCGATCAAGCTGTCCGCTACTGCGATAATAGTAATCCTGGCGGTGGTAATAATCGCAATCGGAGCAACGTTTGCGTGGGGCTGGTTTGCACGCGGAATGACTCCGATGCAAACTATAAGCTACATATTGAATTTCAAACCGGATACGGATAATTCCGGCAACGGTTCGGGCGGAGGAAACGGCGGAGGCGGAAACACTTCTTCGTCCGTATTTGACGAAAATACCGTCAAAATCGTTTCGGACGGAGACTTTTCGGTGCATTTTCTCGAACTCGGCAACAAAAACACGGGCGACTGCATTTACGTCCGCGCGGGCAATAACGATATTCTGATCGACGCCGGCAGCAAGACCAACAGTATTCCCACTATAAAAGCCTATCTCGATAAATTCGTGACGGATAATATTCTGGAATACGTCATCGCGACGCACGCTCACGAAGATCATATTGCCGGCTTTGCCGGATCGAAAGACAATCAGAGTCTGTTCCGCGAATACGAATGCAAAACCATAATAGACTTTCCGCGCACCGATTCGACAAGCGCGCTTTATTCGCGTTACGTGTCCGAACGCGACGCGGAAGTGGAAGCGGGAGCGGTACATTACACCGCGCTCGACTGCTACAAGCAGCAAAACGGAGCTAAGCGAGTATACGACCTCGCCGAAAACACGACGATGAGCATTTTGTACAACTACTATTACGAAAACAAAGCAAGTAGCGAAAACGATTATTCTGTGTGCCTGCTGTTTACTCACGACGGCAAGAATTATCTCTTCACCGGCGATCTCGAAAACGAAGGAAAAGTTAAAGCCGAAGAAAAACTGGTGGAGCTTAACGATTTGCCTCAGTGCGAGCTGTTCAAAGCCGGTCATCACGGTTCAAAAACTTCTTCGTCGAGCGCTCTTTTAGACGTAATCAAACCGAAAATCGTGTGCGTTTGCTGCTGCGCCGGCAATGCCGAGTACACTAAAACCGAGGAAAATCAGTTCCCCACGCAGGCGTTTATAGACAGAGTAAGCGAGTATACCGACGCTGTTTACGTCACCACTCTCGGTGCGCTCGATTTCCTGCCAGAAGAAGCGCAGGAGCGAAAGTATACGTCCATGAACGGCAATATTATTGTTCTTGCCGTCGATAACGGCGAAGCCGCAGGAGAAAACAGATACGAAACAAAATTGTTTTTCGGCAACAACGCGTTAAAGCTTAAAGAAACCGAATGGTTCAAGGCAAAGCGCACCATGCCGCAGAAATGGTATTCCGCCGCGTAAAACCGCGAGCGGAAGCTTTTTGGTTTAAAAAACCAAGGAATCGGAATAAAAACTTTACGATACGATCGGAGGAAAATATATGAAAATCAACAAATTATCGGGAAAAATAGTTGCGTTTGTCACGGCGATAGCGCTGCTTGCTTCGCTTGCAATCGGCGGGGGGATGCCCGTCGCCGAAGTCAGTGCGGAAGAAGAAAACGTTAAAACCGCGGACGTGTACATGATTGCCGGGCAGTCCAACGCCGCAGGCAGCACAAGCGTTACTTCCACGGCGTTCGGGTACGAAGTGACTTATCGCCCGAAGGAAAACGTGCTTTATTACGGCGGCACGCACAAAACCATTCTGGGCTACGAGGGAAGATATTTCCACGATTTCCGTCCCGTTCAGCACGGCTGCGGATACACCGACAAACACGTCGGCTTCGAGCTTGGAATGGCAAACGTTCTCAACGAAAAAGAGGAATATAAAGGCGCAAACAAAAAGGCGATAATATTCAAGTCGGCTGCGGGCGGCACGGTCGTCATGCCCGACGGAAACTACGGAAACTTCGGCAACTGGTATCCGGAAAGCCTTTGGGATAAGGATTATTGGCAGAAAGATAACTACTACGACAAAATAGGTTTTCAGTATCGCGTGTTCCTGGACGAATTGAAGCAGTTTTTCGTCGACGCGAAAGATCAGGGCTTTGAAAAAATCAATCTGAAAGGTTTGTTCTGGATGCAGGGCGAAAGCGACCGCGGCAGAGCGGACGATTACGTTTCGGTTTGCAGTACGCTTTTTGAAGATTTCCGCTCGGCAATTTCGGAAATATCGGGCGACGACTATTCTCGCCTTCCGATATACGTCGGCGAAATAAGCGAAACTTTCGCTTCGGCGGACGCAAACAGCGTAAAACTTAACGACAATCTGATTGCCGCTCAGCACAAAATAGCGCAATCCATGCCCGCCGTGTACGTGGCAAGACTGCGCGATTACGCCATCAATAAAATGGAATTCGGTAAAAGCGTGGTGGTGGGCAGCGATCAGTCGCACTGGAATTACGACGATATCGTTTCCATCGGCGAAGATTTTATGCAGCTTTTCGACGACGTGGACGGTAAGTTCGTTTACAGCGCAAACGTGCGTTTCGACGGAAGCGATTCGGCTAAAAAAAGAGCTTCCGTTTCGTTTGCGGGCGAATACGGACCCAATTACGGCGCAAATGCCGAAAAATTGGTTTTTTCGGTCAAAACGAGCAAATACTACACCGTGGAGTCCGTTTCGGCTTCGTCCGGCGAAGTAAAACTTACCGATACCGTTTTTGAAGGCGACGAGCTTGCGCCCACGCTTAAATACGAACTTACCGGCATGCAGGGCGACGACGAAATAGCCGTTACTCTCGCGCAAAACAGAAAAATAATCGTAAATATTTCGGGCGAAGGCGAGGACTACGGCTCGATTCCTTCCGCAAAAACGATAGAAGACGCATACGTCGGCTGTAAATACGAAATGGAAACTTTCCCGTTCTCGAACGGCGCACTTTATAAGTTTGAAATAAACGGAAAAACCGTGTACGGCAAGAAAAACGTAAGCAAATACGTTTTCGACGATTGGGAACAGTATCTGTCGGACGGGCAGGACACTCTGGACATAAAGGTGTTTTACGGCGAGAAAAACGAAGTGAATAATCGCCTCGACAATTTGTCGGAAGAAAACGAGGACAAGGGCGGAAGCTGCGCGTGCGCAGGTTCGTCGTCGCTCGTTTCGTTGCTGGGCGTGCTCGGCGCGGCGTTTCTTCTCGTGCTGCGTAAACGCGGCTGACGTTTTACTTAGATAAATTTTCACTTAAAAGATAACGGAGACGATAAATGAACGACGGTTTTATTAAAGTTGCGGCGATAACTCCCGAAATTTCGGTTGCCGACCCGCAAAAAAACGCAAAAGTTATATGCGACGATATTCTGAAAGCCACTGCGCTCGGAGCGAAAGTCATCGTTTTCCCCGAACTGTGCCTCACCGGCTATACGTGCGGTGATTTGTTCTATCACGACGCGCTGCTTAAAAACGCCTTGTGCGCTCTTTCGGACGTCGCGTCCTGTTCGGTCGGCGCGGACGCTTTGATTTTCGTCGGCTGTCCGATAAGAAAGGACGGAAAAATATACAACTGCGCCGTTGCGATAAACAAAGGCAAGATTCTGGGCGCGGTGCCCAAAACCTTTTTGCCAAACTATAACGAGTTTTACGAAAAGCGTTGGTTTGCGCCCGCTCCCGAAGAGAGAGAAGAAATATCTCTTCTCGGGCAGACTGTGCCGTTCGGCAGGGAAATATTGTTCCGCTGCGAGCAAATGCAAAATCTTACGGTGGGAGCCGAAATCTGCGAAGATTTGTGGACGCCTCAGCCGCCGTCGGGAAAACTTGCTCTGTCCGGCGCAACGGTAATAGTAAATCTCTCCGCAAGCAACGAATGCGTGGGAAAAAGCGAATACCGCAAATCTCTCGTGTCGTCGCAAAGCGCGCGGCTTGCCGCGGGATACGTTTATTGTTCGGCAGGCGACGGCGAATCCACTACCGACCTCGTTTTTTCCGGGCATAATATAATTGCCGAAAACGGCAGAATTCTTGCCGAAAGCAACCTCTTTGAAAACGAAATCACGCTTTCCGAAATAGACGTTGATTTTCTCGCTTGCGAACGGGCTAAAATTTACCCCGCCGAATTAACCGAAAAAGCGGAAAAAATCGTTCCTTTCTCGATAAAAAAAGAACAGACGACTCTTACGCGCGCGTTCTCGCGCTATCCGTTCGTTCCCGACGATCGCGACGAACTGCACAGCCGCGCAAAACTAATTCTCACAATGCAAAGCAAGGCTCTCGCAAAGCGTATAGATCACACTCACGCGAAAAGCCTTGTAATAGGCGTTTCGGGCGGATTGGATTCGTCGCTTGCTCTAATCGTAGCAAAACTTGCGGCGGAAACATCTAAAACCAAGCCGGAAGTCATTGCGGTTACCATGCCTTGTTTCGGCACCACCGACCGCACTCACGACAACTCGATAAAATTATCCGAAGCGCTCGGCGTTACGCTTAAAGAAGTGGATATCAAAAAAGCCGTATTGCAGCATTTTGAAGATATCGGGCAAAACGCAGGAACGTACGACGTGACGTACGAAAACGGTCAGGCGCGCGAACGCACTCAGGTCCTCATGGATATCGCCAACAAAACGGGCGGAATGGTAGTGGGAACGGGCGATTTGTCCGAGCTTGCTCTCGGCTGGGCTACGTATAACGGCGATCATATGTCCATGTACGGCGTAAACGCGTCGGTTCCTAAAACGCTTATCAGATACCTTATAAACCATTATGCGCTCTCGTCCGACGAAAAGACGAAGGAAGTGCTGGGTGATATTCTCGATACGCCCGTAAGTCCCGAGCTGTTGCCTTCCGACGGAAAGAATATATCTCAGAAAACCGAGGACCTTGTGGGACCGTACGAGCTTCACGACTTTTTCCTGTATTACACGCTGCGCATGTATTATTCCCCGAAAAAAATTTTCCGCGCGGCAAAGCTCGCTTTCCCCGATTACGACGAGAAGACCGTCGCCAAGTGGCTTAAAAACTTCGTGCGCAGATTTTTCGCTCAGCAGTTCAAACGCTCGTGCCTGCCCGACGGAGTAAAAATCGGTTCGGTATCGCTTTCTCCCAGGGGAGACTGGCGTATGCCCAGCGACGCCGCCGCCGCTTGCTGGCTGACCGAAGCGGAAGAAATAGAAAAACTTGTAAACAACAAATAAACGCGGCTTTAATCGTTTACTTTTTTCAAACTATGTGCTAAAATACCTGCGGAGGCAAAATGCAAACTATTTCAAACGCGTATTTATCGGTCGATATCGACGAAAAAGGCGGATGTATATCCAAAATCATGTATGCGCCCAATAGGGAAGTCCTTACTTTTCCCGGCGCCGATTACTGGAATTACTGCGACCATATTCTGTTCCCGTTCTGCGGTCGCATGAACGACGGATACTACGAGTACTGCGGCAAAAGTTATAAAGCCGATCTTCACGGCTTTGCCAAAGACTCCGTTTTTTCGGTCGTCGAAAAAGAAGAAAACCGCGTAAAGCTTGCGTTTTCGGAAACCGAGCAGACGCTTGCCGTCTATCCGTTTGAATTTTCGTTTGCCGTAACGTACGAACTTAAAGAAAACACTCTGTCGGTTGCGTACGAAGTTGCAAATACCGGCGATAAAACGATGTATTTCATGCTCGGAGCGCACCCCGGTTTTCTGCTTGACGCGGACCAAGCCGACGAGGCGGATCTGCATTCGGAAGATAACGAATGTTTGCCGCTCGACGGAGTGCTGTTATCGCGAGAAATTTGCCTCGAAAAGAACGGCGTTATAAAGCTTGACAAGTCGTTTTTCCGCAAGCACAACACGTTTATCGCAAAGCGCAAAAACAGTACGATGACGATAAAGAGGAAGAAATACGACCTGGATATAAAATCCGATTCGCCCCTTATAGCTCTCTGGGCGGACGGCAAGCGCGACTCATACGTCTGCGCGGAAAGTTGGTGGGGCGCGTGCGATTACGCCGTAAATCCGATAAGAGAGCTTTGTGAAAAATCGTATATAAACACGCTCGAAGCGGGTAAGTCGAAAAAATTCGGCTATTCCGTTTCGGTAAAAGCAAAACAGGAGATATAATATGACTGCCAAAGAAAATTATGAATTGTGGCTGAAAAAAGTTACCGACGAGGACGTAAAGAAAGGTCTTCTCGCAATGAAAGACGACGAAAAACGTATCGAAAACTGTTTTTACAAGGATCTCGAATTCGGTACCGGCGGACTGCGCGGCGAATTGGGCGCAGGTTCCAACTGCCTTAACGTCTACACGATAAGAAAGGTTACGCAGGGCATCGCAAACAGCATGAAACATTACGGAATGAAAACCGCTTGTTGCAGCTGCGACAGCCGCAATTACAGCGACGTATTCAAGGCTACCGTTGCCGAAGTTTTTGCTGAAAACGGAATTAAAACGTACATAACCACAGAGCTTATGCCCACGCCGTTTTTGTCGTTTATCACGCGTTATTATAAAGCCGATATGGGCGTTATGATAACCGCGTCGCACAATCCCGCCCGTTACAACGGCTATAAGGTGTACGGCAGCGACGGTTGCCAGCTTACCGATAACGCGGCAAACGAACTCACCGGTTACATCGAAGCGGTAGACGCGTTTGAAGTGAAAACCGAAAATTTGCAGCATTATATCGATTCCGGTCTTGTCGAATACGTTTCGGACGACGTTATCGAAACCTATCTTAAAACCGTTTTCGCTCAGCATATCGGTTTTGCGGACGGACTGAAAGTCACTTATTCCGCGCTTAACGGAACGGGCTACAAGCTTGTTCCCGAAATGCTGAAAAGAATGAAAGTAAGCGAGCTGAAACTTGTGGACGAACAGTGCCATCCGGACGGAAATTTCCCCACCTGCACCTATCCCAACCCCGAAAAAGCCGAAGCGCTTGCTCTCGGACTTAAAACTGCGGAAGAAAACGGCTCGGATATTCTTATCGCAACCGATCCGGACGCCGACAGAGTGGGCACCGCGGTTCGCCACGACGGCAAATACGTGCTTTTAACCGGTAACGAAGTGGGCGTGCTTTTAACCGATTATCTGCTTGCGAGAAAGAAAGAAAACGGCACTTTGCCCGCTCGCCCCGTAATAGTCAAAACCATCGTCACCACCGACCTCGTTCGTAAAGTCGCCGCGCCCTACGACGCCGAAATTTTCGACGTATTAACCGGTTTCAAGTATATCGGCGACGTAATAGCAAAACTCGAAAGAAAGCACGAAGAGAACAGATACGTTCTCGGATTCGAGGAAAGCTACGGATATCTTTCCGGCACTTACGTACGCGATAAGGACGCCGTAAACGCTTCTATGCTAGTTGCCGAAATGACCGCGTATTACAAGAAAAAGAATATGACGCTCGTGGACAGACTTAATCAAATTTATGCCGAGCACGGCTATTACGAACACAAACTCATGTCGTTCGACTTCCCCGGAGCCGACGGGCAGGCAAAACTCAAAAGTCTGCTGGAAAACATCCGTAAATCTTTGCCGAAGACCATTGCAGGCAGCAAAGTGGTAAAATTCGTGGATTATCTCACACAGACCGAAGCCGATTTGCCCAAGAGCAACGTTTTGTCGTTCACCATGGAAGACGCAAGCAAGCTTATTATTCGTCCGTCCGGCACCGAACCCATGGTTAAAATGTATTTAACCGCAACAAAAACCGAAGAAGAAAATCAAAAGAAATTTGCGCTTATGAAAGCCGAACTGGAAAAAATGTTCGACAGATAATCGAAAAAGGAGAATAATGATGAAAAAACTGGAGTTCAACAATTGCATCGAAAATTACGAAGAAGGGCTGTTTTACAAAAACAAAAGCGATCTCGATTGCGCAGACCCCGGCGCAATATACGTTTCCGAAAAGGACGATCCCGAATACGGCGGCTGGTTTTATACCTATTTCACCGGCGATACTACGCTGGAAGAGGGCGAATACCACCGCGCGGCATATCGCTGTTTCCGCAGCCGCGATCTCGAACATTTCGAGCTTGTAGGTCGCGCAGGTAAAGGACATTGCCTCGTCGTTCGCGACGACTCCTGGGCGGAAAAATATTTCTGGGCACCCGAAGTTACTTTCGATAAAAAAACCAAGAAGTACTACATATATTTCAGCGCCGGAGCAAAAGTCGGCAACGAAAACACCGAATATACTTCAACTACGCCAAAAGAAGACAACTGGGCGTGCTTATACCTCGGAATAGGCGTGGCCGATTGCCCTATGGGACCGTTTGAGTTCGTTAGCAGCGAAAGTTATCCCGACGGAAAAAATCTCAACGGCGACGTTATCAGCAGATTCAATCCGCCGATTAACTTTGCGCTTAAACTCAATATGCCGCACTACTGGGCTGCAATCGACGTAAGTCCGTTCTTTGCCGCCGACGGCAATTTCTATCTGTACTTTGCAAAGCACTGCGACAATTATCATCCGGGAATTTGCGTATACGGAATAAAAATGAAAGACATGATAACGCCCGATTATTCCACGCTCACTCAGCTTACCAAAAGCTGTTACCGCACGGTGTATCAGCCCGGCGATTACACTACCGCAACGCCTCTTATAAAGGACATGAACGAGGGCGGAGTAAACGAAGGTCCGTTTATGACTTATCACAACGGCAAGTACTACCTCACGTATTCCCGTTTCGGTTACGGCGCGAGAGATTACGATATATCCATGGCTGTGTCGGATAAACCGCTCGGTCAGTTCGTGAAAATTCCGCACGGAGAAGGCAATCCTGCGCTCGGACTCAATCCCACCAACGATTTCCTTGCAGGCAACGGACACCACAATTTCGCGTATACCGAAAACGAAACGATAGCGTTCTATCATTCGCATAAAAACCCGATACACAACTGGGATAAAGAAGGCAGATTTTTGGGAAGAGTACTGTCGGTGGACAAAATCAAATACGTTTACAACGCCCGCTACGGCATCGATCTTATGCAGGGCAACGGACCCACGGTTTCTCCGCAGCCGCTTGCCGAAGTAAATGCGAAATACGTAAACGTTGCGAAAAGCGCGGATATTACGTCCAACGCAATAAGCGGAGAGCAGTATTTAACCGACGATATTTTCACCGCGCAGCCGTTTGCCGAATATATGGAAGCCGAATTTAACGGAAAAGCGGAAATCACCGCTCGCTTCGATAATCCCGTGAAGCTTAAAGCGATTATGGTTTACAACGCGTATTCGTACGAAAATGCGTTCAAAAGCGTGGAGAGCATAGTTCTTACCGATAAGGACGGCGAACGTTATATTCTGGAAAACGTCGATTGCAATCCTGCAAACGTAAACGAGGAGAAGAAGTTCATGCGCCAGGGC